>JAGGWR010000183.1 GCA_021163445.1 Candidatus Tharpella aukensis | reverse complement strand
TTGGCGATTATCTTTTAGGCTTAATTGCCGACCATCTCAACCTGAAAAACCAATCGGCAACTCCACCCGCTGAGTTTTCAGATCTGGTTGATGAAAAAAGCTATCGCAAAAACCGTGACTATCTTCGCGTCAACACCGTTCTGGGACACTACAGCAGTGCGGTTTCTCTGGCGGCAACCTTAGGTTTCTGGTTTTTCGGCGGTTTTAACTTTCTTGATCTGTGGTGCCGTTCCCAGACCGACAACATTCTCTTTTCCGGGCTTATTTTTATCGCCCTGCTCTTACTCGTCAACACGCTCTTGTCCCTGCCCTTTTCGATCTACAGCACTTTTGTGATTGAAGAGCGTTTCGGATTTAATCGCACCAACTGGAAAACCTTCGTTATGGATCGCATCAAAGGGATCTTTCTCGCCTTGGCTCTGGGCACTCCGCTGCTGGCCGGAATCCTCTGGTTTTTTCAAAGTGCCGGTAATCTGGCCTGGTTCTATGCCTGGTTGGTGACCTCCATCTTCACCCTGGGTATCCAACTTATCGCCCCAACCTGGATCATGCCGCTCTTTAACAAATTTACACCGTTGCCGGAAGGTGAACTGAAAGAGGCGCTGCTGGCTTACGGTCACGAGGTTGATTTTCCCCTGGAAAATGTCTTTGTGGTCGACGGCTCCAAACGCTCCGGCAAAGGCAATGCCTTTTTTACCGGTTTCGGCCGCCGGCGCCGCGTCGCCCTCTACGACACTCTGATCAAACAACATTCAATCGAGGAGCTCCTGGCGGTGCTGGCTCATGAAATCGGCCACTACAAAAAAAGACATATTCTGACCATGACTACGATTGCTATCATCCACCAAGCTATTATCTTTTTCTTGTTGGGCTGGTTTATCAAACAGCCCGCACTCTACCAGGCATTTTTCATGGAACATGCTTCAATTGCCGCAGGCCTCATCTTTGTCAGCCTCCTCTTTACCCCGATAGAGATGATCTTAAACCCTCTTTTTCAAGCCCTCTCTCGACATCATGAATTTCAAGCCGACGCCTTTGCCGCCCAAACAACCGGGCAACCGGAAACCATGATCAACGCGCTTAAAAAATTGGGCCATGACAACCTTGCCAACTTGACCCCACACCCGCTATATGTCTTTCTTCACTACAGCCATCCGCCCCTGCTCGCAAGAATTAAAGCTTTGCGAAAATATGGAGCTTAAGAAGATCATGCAAAACACCGTTACAATATATAGCAACAAGAGGCTTCAAGCTGTGTACAACTCATCGCATTTGCGCTCTAATTGTTTGTAATTATTAAGAAATTATAAAGTCAATTAAAAAATAATGGTTGAAGCCAAGAAGTAACCATCAATCATATCAACAACTTAGCCGAACAGTGTGTTCTATCTATTAAGAATGTAAAGAGATTTTCAATCTATCCACAAGAGCTGTGAATAAGCTGTTAACAAACTTCTGGATAAGCCTAAAAAGGCAATGATAAAAAGGGTATACATTAACCCATACAGTGACCGGCAAAATTAACCTGCCTTTAACAAGGAAACCATGCCAAAAAAAAATAATTATTTAAAGGTTTTACCCACCTATTCTACTCGATTATTTTTAATCCTTAACGGCCGACTGTTTCTGTTGTTGTCGGCAATCATCATCCTGTTTTTTCCGACCGGAAGCCGGGCCAAAGATGCGATTGAATCTGGGCTGAAAGAACAAACTCAGATTGCAAGTGACTCAAGCAAAACCGAAATTCCGCATTTTACAGAAGAGATCAATCGCTCAACCTATCCTTATGCCCATGCGGTACTGGCCCAGGAGATCGAACATCTTGAATACCACGCCGATGGCTCAAAAGAGAGTCAGGATGACGTCTACATTACGATACTTGATGAAGAGGGTAAACGCAATCACGAAGTTTTGAGTTTTCATGTCAATAAAGCCTACGGCCGACTGAAAATTGAATTTTGCGAAATTATTCGAGCCAGTAAGCGCCGAAACGTTGATATTGCAGCCCATAGCCACGAAGAGGCGTCCGCCGGCAACAGCCGCAGCAACATCTATAATCCCCTACAAAAGGTTGTAAAAGTGTTTTTACCTGGGCTCGAAATCGGTGACACTATTCACTACCGCCTCAATCAACGACAATTTAAGGCGATTATTGCCAACCAGATCTATGGTTCAATTCTCGGTCAATACGATATCCCGATCCACTCCTACATTTTTACAGTAACGACTCCAGCCGAAACCCGACTCAAATGGTTGATCAAGGATGAAATTAAAGAATGCGTCACTTTTCGCGAAAGCCGGCTTCCGGGGAAACGGCCGAAAACCATCCGCTCGTGGACTTTCAACCGGGTTCCACAGATCGTTCCCGAACCGCAAATGCCCTCATTTCGCCGGGTAGCAATGCGGCTGCTCTACTCTACCCTGCCCGACTGGCCCGCGATTGCGGCCTGGTATGATACTCTGGTTGAAAAAAAACTGACTCCGGGAGAAGAGCTGAAAAAAAAGGTTAATGAACTAACCGAAGGAAAAACCAACCCTGATGAAAAAATGGCCAGCCTCTTCTACTATGTCGCCCGCCAGATCCGCTATCTCGGCGTCAGCGGAGAAAGTGAGCGCCCCGGTTTTGAGCCTCACGACGTTAATTTAACGTTTGAACGGCGACACGGGGTCTGCCGCGATAAAGCCGCCCTGCTCGTCAGCATGCTGCGCCTGGCCGACTTCAACGCCGCCGCCGTGCTTATTCGCGTCGGCGACAAACTGGATAAAGAGATCCCTTTACCCTATTTTAATCATGCGATTGTCGCAGTGCTTGATGATAACGGTAATGCCCTGCATTTTCTTGATCCAACCTCGGAAACCAGCCGCCAGTTTCTGCCTGACTATGAAAGAGAGTGCTCCTATCTGATTGCCGACTCTAAAAATGGCAGCCTGGCACTAACGCCGCCGGTATCTCCACAAGAGAATAGCTTTATTTTAGAAATTATTGATAAACTCTCCCCGACGGGAAAACTTGGCGGAACCATAACCATAAGCTGCACCGGATTTAACGATACCATGATGCGCTCAATCATGATGAACCAGAGCCGCAAAGAGCAGGAGAACTTTCTCAAACGACTTTTTTTAAGTCAATACAGCGGCCTTGAACTCTTTAACCTAAACTGGTCTGATCCCGCCGACCGCAGCGTAAACTTTACTTTTTCAGGAAATTTTTTGGTCACGGCATTACTCCATTCGGAAAAAACTCCCACAGCCGGTCTTTTACAACCTCTGGCAAACATGGAAAAACCGGGCTTACTCGACCGCTGGATTCTGCAACGGGCCGATATGACCAAGCGCCGCTACCCCCTCAAACTCGGCTACACCTATACGACAATCTTGCGTGAACATCTAAGCTTCAGCAAAACACCGAAAACACTTAAGCCGCCGAAAAAAATTGCAATCGACAATGAAGTTTTCTCCCAAACCATAAAGTTTACTCAAGAAAAGCCCGACAAACTGCTCATCGAACGCCGCTTCACCCTGAAAAAAACCGAAGTTGAGCCTCAATATTATCAATTATTGACCGGCCTGCAAAACCGCAACCAAAAAAGATCACTCACCCCGATAGAAATTGAGTGGTAGAAGTTTAGGCACAAAGGCACAGAGGCAGAAGGCACAAAGTAAAAAGCAAAAAGCAAAAAAACTTTGTGCCTTGGTAAATATTCGGTGTCAACTTCAAACTGTATCGATGTGGAGGCAGACCTTCAGTTTGCGCCCTGAGCAATGGCGAGGAAGTGCCCTTGGGGTAACCATCGCTTATGGGAAGCGAAGCGGTGTTCGTCTTCATTTGCCATAACTTTTATGGTGGGCATCTGCACAATTACAAAGGACAAAAAATAAAATGATCGAAACAAGAAAAGATTTAAAAAAAATTACTATTTTGCCGGTTTTACTTTGGGCTCTGATTTTAGGTTCGGCCCTGCTCTTGTGGGGGCGGCCGGCTACCGCCGCCGCAACCGATAGCCCCACAACTGATAATCGCCCGGCGACAATATCATCTCTCTCGGCCGGGGCCGATGCCGTCAATTTGAAAATCCGTAAACACTACACGGTTGCGGCTGATGGCTCTTACACACTACACCTCTATGTCAAACGCCGGATTCTGACTTATAAAGGTAAAAAAGAGCACGCCGATTTTAAATTTACTTATAACCAGGCCCGGCAGAGTGTCAAATTGCTTAAAGGCCAAACAACAACCGCCGAAAAGGTGACTATCCAAGCCAAACCTGAGGAGATTCATGACATTCCATCCCCCTGGAACAGTGAGGTCTCGCTCTACTCACAAAGCCGCCAACTCGTCGTCAGCCTGCCCGCCGTAGAACCCGGCAGCGAGATTGAAATAGAGCTTGAGATGAAGGCTGAAACCGGCTTCTGGTGTCAGGAGTATTTTCGCCTCTACGATCCAATTGTTGACAAAGAGATTATCATCGATTGTCCGACTTCATTAACCCTGCAATACCGCACCCCAAACAATTTAAATATTGAATTCAAACAGGAGAAAACAGAAAGCAAACAAACCCGCTATCACTGGCGTGGAGTGAATATCCCCGCCTTAACCCCGGAGAGATGGGCCGCTCCGTTAGCTGAACAGGGGTTTTGCCTGCTCGTCAGCAGCTTTAACAACTGGCGTCAAGTCGCTGATTTTTTTAATAATTTTTTTACAGAAGCGACAACAGATAAAAATGAAGAACTGTTTTGGCCCCAATTGAAAGAGTCCGCCTCGGCGACAAACCCAATCAGTCATCAACTGTTTCGCAAAATGCGCGATCTGACAACCTACGAGATATCTTTTCTGGAGACTGATTTAAAAATCCAAAGCCCAACCGAAACCAAACAACTGGGATATGGCCAGGATTGTGACTTGGCTTTAGCTTTTGCCAATCAATTACGTCTTTGGCAAAAACAAGCCTGCATCATGATGGTCAGCAGCCAACACGATTTCCTGGAAAAATTTGCTGATCTGCCCTACCCCGGCTGGTGGGATACGGCTCTAGTCGAGAGCGCCGGTGAATTCTTCCTCTTTTCAACCAGTAAACCGGCTCCCGGCATCACCGAATATGACGGCAACTGGGCTCTCGATCTTGAAAAAGGGAAATTGGTTCAGATAAAAGATCGGGAAGCCGCCTTGATCAAAACCGAACTTACCTTCAACGTCGATCAATTGCCTGACAGCATGGGTCAGCTCAAACTCACCCTTAAAGGCAGTGCCGCCACCTCGTGGCGAGAGCAATGGCGCGATCTTTCACCCCCAGAAAGAGAAATTGCCACCTCCCAACTCCTGCACCAGATCAACCCGCAAGCTTCATCTTTAAGCCCGCTAACCATCAAAGGACTCAAAGATGATCAACAGGATCTGATCTTTAACTGTGAGTTCAAAGTAAAAAATCTTTTCGCGCTCTCGACTGACAAAACCTCTAATTTACTTTTGCCACTAAAAACACCGGATTTCCCGGATCACTACCAATCATTATTAAAAAACCGGCAACAACCTTTGGCCATCAGCAACAACCTGACCATTATCGATAAAACCACACTGAACCTCACCGACAACTACCAAATCACCATTTTACCAACAACCGGCCATAAAAATCTGCCGCAACTACAATGGCGCGTCGACTATGAACTTGATAAGAGCAAAAAATGCCTGACTTATAATCGTCAAATTGAACTGCAACGAGGAATGATCAGCACAGAAAATCCGAACTACAACAATTTCATCACTACCGTTCGCAATTTAAACCGGCCCGAAGCTTTAAGAATAATTTTTTCATCGACAAAATAAAAGAAACAATGTAGCCATTCAGCGCAAGTAGAGAAGCATCGAATTTAATTGGTTCTTTTTAATTGGGGTCAGAGTAAAATTAAATAAATATTTAATTTTACTCTGACCCCAATTAAAAAGGTAAAATATAATTTCCGATAGTTAAACTGGCACCAATGGTCAGATTTCCTGATAAAATGCATTTTCCAGCAAAACAATTTGTCAAATCTGAAGCACCGTCAAGAATAGATGAGGCCATCACAACAGCAACCCTGCCGCTTTCGCTTTTTTTGCGGATACGGCCCCACAAATGGCAACCCCGGAGATAATAGCAGCTCTCTTGATAAAACCCCTTCTGTGTAATTTTTTCTCATCCTTCATTGTTCGTATCCTCTTCCCCCATTTTTAATCCATAAAAAAGCTCCGGCCATCAATTGACGACCGGAGCATTTACTCAAACTAATAAAAAACGTTGGAAGTTACAAAATCGGGGATCAGGAAGATCAGAACAGAATAACTATAGGGCGCCATTGAGCCCAAAACCACCAGGGTTGCTCATATCCACTGATCGCTATTGCAGGGTGGCAAAAGCGGAGCGAAAAAAGCCGCCGCACACAAGCGGCACAAGTCATACCACCGACGGCAATGGGCAACAACGGAAGGGGGGGGCCTACTATTCCGGTATTGCATTGATCATAATCAATGCCTCAAATGCTCCAGTTCTTCTACTCGAAAACTCGCCAAACCATTTATCATAAATTGTCAAAATATCTTTCGACCGATAGAGACGGGATATCACACTATCTGCAATGGCGCGAAAATCCGAATCATTTTTTCGCACTGCCAAAGCAAATGGTTCATATGAAAACAGCTCTGGAAGTATTGAAAAGTTGGCGGGTTTATCTGCTGCCATGGCCAAACCGATAAGAACAACCTGGTCGGCCGCAAAAGCATCAATTTTTTCTTGCTCTAAGGCCGCAAATCCTTCCTCAGATGAATTAAATGTAACAAGTTCAGCGACTGTTTGCGTCTCTATGAATAATTTTCTCAATTTGGCAATAGTGGTTGTACTTTTAATAACGCCAATTTTTTTTCCACTAAAATTATTCCTGATATTTTTACCCCTCAAAGTCATAAATGAGCCCCCGGTGACAAACGTAAGTTGGGTAAAATCAACAATTTCATCACGAGAAATTGTTTTAGTCGTCGCCCCACACAAAATATCGATCTGGTTCTTTGACAACGCCTCAAATCGACTTTCAGGTGTCACCGCCACATATTCAATTTTTACATCTTTACCAACCTTCTCTTTTACAGCTGCGACAATACTTTTTCCAAGATCAATTGAATAACCTGCAGGCTGATTGTCTTTGTCTATAAAAGAGAACGGCGGCAGGGACTGGCGATAACCAATCTTGATTTTTCCGGACTCCTGAATCCGCTTTAAAGTTCCGGATAACTCCTGAGCTGATAGTGGGTTTGCAAAAAAAGCAACCATTAAAAAGATTGTCAGCAAAACTCTCATCGTGTTCTTCTCCTGTTTGAAGTTTAATTAACATTGATACATTACAACTAACATTATTTTTATCTAAATACAAGCCCACTATTGTAAGCTATCCGAAAATAACTTCTTCATTTCGGAATCAACTATAAAGACCTCTTAAATCACTCGTTCTCCTTTGTTAAGACCAGATCGCCAGTCTGAACACCAAGATGATCGGCTATAACACTGCATTTTGCCTTAAGAAAGAAAAAGATTGAGGCATCAACACCCGACAGAGTCTCGTAGTTACCCTGTCCCTTGCTGACGATTAACGGAGCGTCATAAAAGAGCTTAAGAAACTCAGGGCTGCAAAGATCAAGCACGGTTCCCGGAGCCGAACAGCCGGACGAAATAATTTCGGCGCAACCATCAAGACCGGCCGCCAGGGCATCTTCTAAAATCGCATCATTGATAATCGGATTTTCCCGAACCACGTAGGTTACTGGGGTGCCGGTTTCTTTGGAAATAGTTTCGATAAATAACCGATCCATGACCGTCTCTCCGGTATTATCGCCAAGATAGAGAAGCCAATCGGCCTTTTCCAGGGCGGCAAAAAAACTTTTCTCGTGCCAGTGCCCGAAAGCCCCGGCATCAACGACCCGATCAATTTCAGCAGCAAGATCAAATTGAGAAGCAACGCCAAAATCTATAACATTACCGGCCACCGCAAATTTCGCCGCAAGATTCAAAGGAGCGTTTGCAAGCTCCACCCTTTTTTTCAACTCCGGATAGAGAGCCAGAGCTTTTTCGGTACTCTCTCTTTTAATCTTTTTAAAAGGATCATTGTGCCCTGAATAACGACTGATCATCTCGTAGAGCATGATTGCCGTTTTCGGCGGCGGGTCTTCGAGTTTAATTTCAGTAAAACGACCGGCAAATTCATGCAGCATCGCCAGACAATCGGCTTCCGGGAGTTCAAGTAAACGCCCGACACGAACAATTTGGTTCATAAAACAGGGCAGACAGTCAAGATATGTTCTCATTTTTGTACCCTTTTAGTTATTTATTCCTGAAAGTTTGTCATAAAAAACAATACTTTTAAATCATTTATCCGCAGATTACACAGATTACACGGATTTTCAGCGGTAATCTGCGCAATCTGCGGATAAATAGAACTTGAGTTGCGGGAAATGCTAGCATTAGTTACTATGTCGCAGGGTTAAAACAATACCAATAAAAATCATGACAATACCGACACCATGAAACCAAAAGAGGGTTTCACCAAGAAAAAGCACCGCCATGATTGTGCCAAACACTGGGTTCAAATGAATAAAGAGCCCGGCCCGATTGGCACCGATCAGTTCGATGCCGCGATTATAACAAAAATAGGAGACGATTGAAGGAAAAATCGAGACGTAGGCAATCGTCAACAGGGTCGGGCCATTCAAATTTAACGCCTTAATCGTAACCGTTTCCCAAACATAGAGAGGTAACAACATCAGAGTTCCGGTAACAAACGTGAAAGCGATAAAACTTAAAGGATGGAGCGTTGGTCGCTGACGCAGCAGCGCCGAATAAACCGAATACCCGATCGCCGCAATAAAAATCAAGACGTCGCCGCGATTAAGCGAAAGAGAACGGAGTACTTCAAGATCACCCCGAGCAATCACGATTACCACTCCTGTAAGCGACAAGGCAACCCCCACCCCCTGGAGATGGCTGATTTTATCGCGAAAAAGAAAAAAAGAGAAAAGCATGATCAGAATCGGCATCGTCGATTGAATCAGGAAACCGTTCAGAGCAACCGTTGTTTGCAACCCGCTGTAGAGCAATGTATTGAACATCGCAACCCCGGTCAAGGCGAGCAACAAAAGCAGAGGTAGATAGCGCCTAATAATCGGCCAATCCTCTTTCAACTGCGGCCAGGCGAAATAGAAGATCAACATCGAGGCCCCAGCCCAACGCCAGAAGGATAGAGCAATCGGCGGCACCTCAAGACGCATGAAACGGCCGACAATACTGTTAACCGACCAGAAAAAAACTGCCATCGTCAAGAGCAGATATGGAGCGTTATATATACGTCGAAAAATATTCTGCAAAATATTTGATCACGACCCTTGACTTACTTGCGGTTTAATCTTGAGAAAAAAAAGAATCGCACAGATAAGTGCAACAACCAAACCGAGGCCGGTAGCCACAGGCATTGGCAACGAGAAACCAATCTTTGCATAGCCGAGAAATGAGGTAACCACCACTGTCATAAACAGTGCCGGCAAGGTTGCAATCCAGTGCAAGCGCCCTTGCTGTTTGAGGTAAGCTGCCGCCGTCCAGAGAACAATCACAGCCAGCGTCCTGGTTAGCCCAGCCAAAGTAGCGCCAGAGAATATTAAAATCGGTTTTGGAAACGATAAAGCCGACGACAAAAAGTGGAATCGCGATTAGCAACCGCTTGATAACGCTTTTTTGGGAAAGCTTCATGAAATCGGCAATAATCAGACGGGCACTGCGAAAAGCCGTATCACCGGAACTGATCGGCAAAATGACAACCCCGATAATCGCCAGCAATCCGCCGACGCCGCCACCAAGCAGGGTACGCGAAATCTCGTTAACAACCAGAGCCGGGCCGCCGGTACTTAAGACTTGGTTGAGTTCATCAGGGCTTGAAAAGAAGGACATTGCCAATGTCGCCCAAATCAGAGCGATGCCGCCCTCAACAATCATCGCCCCGTAAAAAATCGATCGCCCGACACGCTCATTCGGCAGACAACGAGCCATCATCGGTGACTGGGTCGCATGAAAACCGCTTAAAGCTCCGCAAGCGATCGTGATAAACATCAAAGGCCATAAAGGCAGATCATTAGGATTTAAATTGCTCAAGGTACGTTGAGGGAAAAATTCATAATCATTGACTATCAACATCACCATCAGGCTGATAACCATAAAGATCAGGGCAGCACCAAAAAAAGGATAGATACGACCAATGACCTTGTCAACCGGCAGCATTGTAGCGATAAAATAGTAGGCAAAAATAATGGCCACCAATACCGGCATCGGAACATTGATAAGATTTGTCAGCAATTGGGCCGGACTTGAGACAAAAACAATGCCGACCAGCAATAATAAAACAACCGAAAAGCCCCGCATGAAGAGCTTGACTGCGTCACCCAGATGATAACCGACAATCTCCGGAATTGATTCGCCCCGGTGACGAACCGAAAGCATCCCGGAAAAATAGTCATGCACACCACCGGCAAAAATCGACCCGATGACAATCCAGATCAAGGCGACAGGGCCATAAAGAGCCCCAAGAATCGGGCCAAAGATAGGCCCGACCCCGGCAATATTGAGAAGCTGAATCAGAAAGATTTTCCAGGTCGGCATGCGGACAAAATCGACCCCGTCTTCAAGCTCCTCAACCGGGGTCTTACGGCTCTCATCTTCACCAAAAATTTTGGCGACAATGGTTCCATAGACAACATAGCCCAGAATAAGAGCCAACAACGAAGCAAAAAAGATTCCCATATTTACTCTTTTATTCCTTTTCCTTTATCTGAAGCGCAAAATCCGGACAAATATAGAGGCAATTGAGACAACCGACACAACGATCTGTTTTAATTGCAACCATAGGATGATAACCTCCGGGATTAAAGGTATCAGATGATTGAAAAACATTCAGCGAGCAGACCTCTTTACAGTATCCGCAAGCTTTACACAATAGAGCATTTATCTCAACTTTATAATCACGTATATCACATGATAAACAGCGGCAAGCTTCACTAATCGCAGTTTTTCGATCATAGCCACTCTCAGTAAGATCAAATCCGCAAAAGTGTGGCTCTAAAGATCTTTTTTCGCGGTCAGGTCGAGTTGTTCCGCGAGGCTCGGTCTCCGGGATAAGATTTGGGCTCACACCCAAGACAACACTATTATTTAAAAGTTCTTTTTTCTTGCCTATAACCCCATCATCGATAATTCCATCGCCGCCCAAATAGATATCGATAGAGGCTCCAGCCCTTCTTCCTTGAGCAATAGCTTCAATAATAGAAGAGGGCCCGGTCACCACATCTCCAGCGGCAAAAATTCCTGGCAGAGAGGTTGCCAAGGCGTTTTCATCAACTTGAATTGTGCCATCAGATTTAGCCGCAAGCCCGAATGCGCCAGCCTCGGCAAACTGACCGGTGGCGATGATAACCGTATCGTAGGCGGTGCGATATTCACTTCCGGTAACCGGTATCGGCGGTAGCGGCGACGACGACGACGCCCGGTCTCCGGCATCAGAATTGACACTAACATCGACATCGGCATCAGCATCGACTAGAGCAAGCTCCATTTTTATGCAGTCGACGCTATCTTCTGAAATTTTAACCAGGGTCGTTAAAAATTTTATGCTGACGCCTTCCGCAAGAGCTTCTTCAATTTCCAGCGTACTAGCTGGCATCTCCGATCTTGTCCGGCGATAAAGAAGATCGACAGCAGCCCCTAAGCGCAAAGCTGAACGGGCGGCGTCAATCGCCGTATTGCCTCCTCCGACAACCACGACACGTTTACCGATTGCGGGCTTTTCCCCGGAATTAACGTGGTTTAAAAATGATATACCATCCAGAACATGAGAGAATTTTTCACCCTCGATTCCCAGCTTCCGGGATTGCCACGCCCCACTGGCAACCAAAACTGCGGCAAAATCCTTTTCCAAAAGTTTCGCCGGGGCGACAATCCGGCTACCGGTTTTAATTTTAACACCCTGATTGCAAATTGCGGCAATTTCTTGATTTACGACTTCATTCGGCAGACGATATTCAGGTATGCCATAGCGCAGCAGACCACCCGCCTCAGGCAAGGATTCAAAAACCGTAATCTGATGACCTTTAAGGGCAAGGTAATAAGCTGCCGTCAAACCGCCCGGCCCCGAACCGACCACCGCAACTTTTTTACCGGTTGGAGCCGCACTCTTTCGCACCACAGGCTCTCCGTATTCCGCCGCCGCTCGCTTGAGCAACTTTATGGCAATCGCCTCGTCGTACTGAATCCGGGCACATTTAAGCTCGCAGTAAGCAACACAAGCGTAACCACAGACCGCAGGAAAGGGAATTTTTTCTCTAATTGTGTTTAAGGCTGCGGCGAAATTTCCCTCTCTGATATGCCTGATATAGCGAGGTACATCAATGCCCGCCGGACATGCTTCCCGACATGGGGAAAAAGCCTTATCATTTCCAGTTGCGCAACTCATTATCTATATTTGCCCCTCACCTAACCTTCTTCCCTGGTATAAAGCTTTAACGTTCATTTCGGCTGTTTTCCCCGAAAAATGTTTTCGCAGCACCATCTCCATACTCGCATATTTTATCATTTTACTTTTGCCGATCATGACTCCGAGGGCAATTATATTTGCAACTCCCGAATGCCCCAATTCGTTAGCTATTTCGGTAAAAGGATAGCCATAAAGATTGTTTTTCTCATGTTTTTGGACAAAGGTTGTCTGAATAAGGGTTGTATCGTAAAAGATTGCGGCCCCGGATGAGGCTTGCGGCAGGTACAAATTCAAACTCTCCTCAGTAAGCGCTAAAATAAGGTTCGGCTTCTGCACATGTTGAAAAATAATCTCGGCCGAAGAAATCATTACTTCGGCCGAAGCTAGCCCTCCCCGCTGAGCAATTCCGTATGAGGTAGCCTGCATAACCTGTTTTCCTTCCAGAATGGCCGCCTCACCCAACATAATACCCGACGAAACCAAACCCTGACCACCCGAGCCAGCTAAAATAATTTCATAAGTGTTAGTTTTATCCTTCATTTTTGCGACAATCTCCTAACCCGGCAAAGCCGAAACCAAACAGGTTACTTTTATTTGTGTTAATTTGTGTCCATTTGTGGTTCCGCTTTTTTAACCACAAATGAACACAAATAAACACATATTTTGCTGTAACTAACTTAAAGTTTTTTGCATCAACCTTTACCCGTTGCCCTTGCCCGGATTTCCTCATACCGGCTATTGAAATCGGGACTGTTGCGGTCGCAAAATGTGCCGATGGCAAAATAGTCCTCTTTTTCAGGTTCTTCCAATTGCTCATATTTTTCGCGAGAGACCCCTTTCTCCTTGAGCCAGTTCAGCATTTTTAACGGATCTCCCATCTCGTTGTATTTCCCGTAATTGGTCGGACAAGGGCTGAACACCTCAACCAGAGAAAATCCTTTTTTGCATAACGCTTCCTTAATATGCTGCTTTAAAGCCCAGCCATGATAGGGCGTACTTCGGGCCACATAGTTGGCCCCGGCGACGCAGGCTAAAGCTGAAACATCAAAATCACGCTCGGGATTACCGTATAAAGTGGTACTGCTGAATTTTCCCCCAGGAGTCGTCGCCGAAGCTTGGCCTCCGGTCATGCCGAAATTAAAATTATTGATAACAATCGCGGTTAAATCAATGTTCCGCCGGGCGGCATGGATAAAATGGTTGCCCCCAATCGTCACACTGTCGCCGTCGCCCATTATAACCACCACTTTCAAGCCCGGCTTATAAGCTTTAACACCAGTGGCAAAGGCCAAGGCACGACCATGGGTTACATGCAGCGCATTGGTGCTCAGATAGTCATCGGCTTTTCCAGTACAACCAATTCCGGTAACCACAACAATCTCATTTTTTGCATACTCCAACTCTGCAAAAGTTCGCAGCAAGGCTCCCAAGACAATCCCAATACCACACCCCGGACACCACATATGAGGCAACGCCCCAGCCCGCAAATATTCTTCTCCACCAGCCTCTAACACAACAATCTCCTAATATTTACTTTAACGTCTCAATTATGTCTTGCGGCGTTATAATTTGTCCGTTGTATTTATTAACCCTTTTTAGTTCAATTTCGGAACCGATCACTTTCCGCACCTCTCCGGCCACCTGACCCGCGTAATTCATCTCAACAACGACAACCGTTTTAACCAGTTTTGCCAACTCTTCGATCTCTTTATCGGGAAAAGGCCAGATCGTAATTAGTTGCAAAACACCCGCTTTAAGTCCCCGTTTACGAGCCTCCTTTACCGCCGCCCGACAGGCCCCGGTAGTCGCTCCATAACCAATTACAAGAATATCCATATCATCAATATCATAGCTTTTGGTCAGCACAATTTCATCTCGATGCATCTCAATTTTACGGTGCAATTGATTAATTCGCCAAATCGCATTTTCAGGATCATTATTACTGTATCCATCCGGCCCATGCATAGAACTTGAGATATGTGACACATATTCGCTGCCAAAAGCTGCCAGCGGCGCAATGCCATCCGCATCGGCGGCAAAAGGAGAGTATTTTTCAGGAGAAACCGTAGGCTTTTTTCGCTCAACCAGAGGAATCATTCCCGGCTTTGGCAGAGCAAAACTTTCTCGCGCATGGGCCACAACTTCATCGGCCGCCAAGATGACCGGCAGCCGGAATTTTTCGGCAAAATTAAAGGCTTGTACGGTCATTAAAAAACATTCGGCCACCGATCCAGGTGTGAGCGCAATCACGGATTGATCACCATGACGTCCCCACCTGATCTGCATAATGTCCGCCTGCCCCGGCTTTGTCGCTAATCCGGTACTCGGCCCATTTCTTTGCACCGTGATAACAACGCAAGGCACCTCCCCCATCACTGCGACCCCAAGATTTTCCTGCATCAGAGAAAATCCGGGCCCGCTGGTTGCCGTAAACGCCTTAGCACCGGCCAGTGAGGCCCCGACCACGGCCGCGACACTCGCTATTTCATCCTCCATCTGCATAAACATACCGCCAACTTTAGGCATAATTTTAGCAGCTTCCGTCATAATTTCAGATGACGGCGTAATCGGATAACCGGCATAAAAATCAGCCCCGGCATAGATCGCTCCGGCCGCAATCGCTTCATTACCTTGTATAAGTCTTACATCTTCCACTTTTTCTCCCACTCTCAAACCCCAAATCTTCTCGTAAAAATCCACTTATTTTTTTCGACACACTGACAAAAATTATCGGCGAAATAATTTCGTAAACCAATATCATAATAGTAGATTTCAGGCATCCTTTCAAGCTCTTTCGCCCTGTTTGTCTAATATGATTTTATCCGAATCAGATGAAATGACTTCGGCATTGCAAGAGCTATAGCCTTTGGCATTTTTGAGGAGCACGCTTCCATCAGTCTGGAGAGTATAGTGTAAAAAAAATGGAGAAAATAAGCCTTGCTCGAACAGTATCTCTTGCACTAAAACAGCATTTTGTGTTAGCATTTGATATAAGTTATTTAATTTCAACCAACAATAAACCCTTAAAGAGAAAGAGGAGAAAAAAAATGAAGAGATCGGGTAAAATTTCTGTTATTGCAATTATCGTCCTTATGCTTGCTCTGCCAAACCTGCTGATAGCGGGTGAAACTCTGGATTCCGTAAAGAAAAAAGGATTTGTTACGGTTGGAGTTAACGGCAGTCTTTTTGGTTTTGGTCAGCCGGATGAAAAAGGAGCCTGGAAAGGATTGGATGTTGATACGGGGCGGGCTATAGCCTCGGCTGTTTTTGGTGATGCGAGTAAGGTTAAATTTATTCCGCTGACCGCAGTTCAACGTTTTACAGCCCTGCAATCGGGTGAAATTGACGTTTTATGCCGAAATGCTACCAGAACCTTGAGCCGCGACACGGCTATGGGCCTGAATTTTGCGACAGTCAACTATTATGACGGTCAGGGATTCATGGTTTCTAAAAAACTCGGCATTAAAAGTGCTAAAGAACTTGATGGTGCCACCATCTGTGTTCTGCCGGGAACCACAACCGAACAAAATGCCGCAGATTTTTTCCGCTCGCATGGCTTGAAATGGAAACCGGTAGTCATTGAGCAGACCTCTGAGCTGGCCAAAGCTTTTTTTGCCGGTCGCTGTGTCTGTTTGACTTCAGATGCATCTCAGTTAGCCGGTACCCGGGCCGTATCCCCCAATCCTGACGATTATATGATTCTTCCTGACATCATCTCAAAAGAGCCTCTGGCTCCGGCAGTTCGTCATGGAGATGATCAGTGGCGGGATATTGTTGACTTTGCCGTGCTGGCCATGATTAATGCAGAAGAGCTGGAAATTACTTCCCAAAATGTAGATGACATGCTGAAAAGCAAGAACCCGAAAATTCAGCGGTTTCTCGGAGTTACGGAAGGCAACGGAAAATCCTTGGGATTAGACGAAAAATTCGCCTACAATATTATCAAACAGGTTGGTAATTATGGTGAAGTTTTTGAACGGAATGTCGGCGTCAATACGCCTCTGGGAATTGAGCGGGGCTTAAACGCCTTGTGGACAGACGGCGGTTTGATGTATTCACCACCGTTCAAATAAGGTTACCGGGATTGGGGTCATTGCTGGTATAAGGTGCGTCAGCACCCCAGCTTTGACCCCGCTTATGAGAGCGAAGCAAAGTTCGAGCTAATTGCAGTGGCTTTATAGTCGGTCGCTGTTAGAATCACTGGATTCCGGCTTTCACTTACATGACATTTCAAGCGAACTCTTCTTAATTACCTAACAACAAATAAAACACAACATGGCTCTCAAACAACTACCTGCGTCAAAGAATACCTCTTTCTGGCAGGATCCTGACAAACGTTCTATCATCTATCAGGTTTTCACCTTGGGAACCGTGTTGATGATCGGTTATTACCTCTTTTCCAATGTCCAGGCAAATCTTGAACGTCAAAGTATCGCCACCGGTTTCGGTTTTTTAGATAAAGAAGCAGCTTTTGAAATCGGCGAGTCGATGATCAACTATTCAGCCGCAGACACCTATACCAAGGCTCTATTCGTCGGAATTTTAAACACCCTTAAAGTCTCCTTTATCGGTATAATTTTGACCGTTTTTCTCGGCACGGTTATCGGCGTTGCCCGGCTTTCCAGCAACTGGCTGATTGCCAAGGCCGCTGCAATCTATATCGAAGTGCTTCAGGATATTCCGATCCTGCTTCAGCTTTTTTTATGGTACGCCATATTCTACCAGTTTTTCCCCTCTCCGCACCAGGCTCTCAATCCGGTAGACGGGGTATTTATCTGTAACCGGGGATTGGTTTTTGGAATTCCGGAATCACATCCAGCTCACACCTACATGCTGATCGCTTTGCTGATTGCCGGCATCGGCATCTTTTTTCTGCGGCGCTGGGCCGGAAAACGGCAAGCGGAAACCGGTAAAATTTTTCCTCTATTCAGCGTTTCTTTGCTCTTAGTTATTTTACTCCCACTAGCTGCCTGGTTCGCAGGCGGGGCTCCAACCGCGATGAACACACCTGAATTGAGAGGGTTTAATTTCACCGGAGGTTTAAACGTCTCGCCCGAATTCACGGCGCTGCTCATGGGCTTAGTCCTTTATACGGCCGCTTTTGTCGCAGAGATTGTGCGAGCCGGAATTCAGTCGGTAAATCATGGTCAAACTGAAGCAGCTATGTCCATAGGACTGAAACAAGGGAAAATTCTTAACCTGGTCATTCTCCCCCAAGCCTTAAGGGTAATTATTCCACCCCTGACCAGCCAGCTCCTGAACCTGACCAAAAACAGTTCCCTGGCCGTAGCCATCGGTTTCCCCGATTTTGTCGCAGTGACCAACACAACAATCAATCAGACCGGACAGGCAATTGAGGGTATCGCCATGATCATGGCCGTCTACCTCATCATCAGTCTCAGCACCTCGGTATACATGAATTGGTATAATCAAAAATCAAAATTGGTTGAGAGATAATGGCGTCGCAAAAATTACGATCTGCTGCGTCGCTGTGATTTTTCAGACACTCGACGTATGGTCTCGCACCTGAAAAATCACGACTCCTTACATATCAAAATTTTAGCTTAGCCATCCAGAAGGAAGAGAGATAAAAAATGGCAGTTATTATCCATACAGAAGAACATGTAAATCTCAAACCGCCAACCTCGACTACCGGGATTATAGGCTGGGTCAGAGCTAACCTCTGCAACACCTGGTATAATTCACTATTCAGCCTGTTAATAATCTATATTCTCTGGCAGGTCATGGCACCCTTTATCAACTGGGCTCTGATTAACGCCAATTGGACCTCCAGTGGAGCCGAATGTCACCAATCGGGTGGTGCCTGCTGGTCCATTATACATGCCAATATCCGTTTTATCCTTTTTGGTTTCTACCCCCCACCCGAACAGTGGCGGCCATTAACAGCCATGATCATCCTTTTTTCATTGCTCATAGCCTCCAGAAACCGCAACTGGTGGTCAAAAAATCTACTTTACACCTGGCTTGCAGGGCTCATTATTATGGGACTGCTGATGAAAGGAGGTCTTTTCGGATTGACTTCAATTGAGAGCGATCAATGGGGCGGCCTGCCCTTAACTCTTATGCTTTCAGTTTTCGGCCTCGCTGCGGCATACCCTTTAGGTGTGGCTCTGGCATTGGGGCGGCAATCGCGATTACCGGTGATCAAAAGCCTGACGGTTATCTACATCGAGATGATTCGCGGCGTCCCCTTGATCAGCCTGCTTTTTATGTCGGCAATCATTTTCCCTCTTTTCCTGCCGGAAGGGATTACGATCAATAAGATTTTGCGCGCTCAAGTGGCCATTATTATGTTTACCGCCGCCTATGTCGCCGAAGTGGTTCGCGGTGGACTCCAGGCCATGCCCAAAGGTCAGTACGAAGCCGCTGACTCTTTAGGTTTAAATTATTTTCAAACAATGCGCCTGATCATTCTGCCCCAAGCTCTGAAAATAGTTATCCCGCCCACGGTCAGCGTCCTGATTTCCGCCTTCAAGGATACTTCTCTGGTCGTTATTATTGCTCTCTATGACGTTTTGAAAACCACCCAGTCGACCCTCTCAAACCCGCAATGGATGGGTTTTTCAACCGAAGCCTATCTTTTTGTGGGCATGATCTATTTCGTCTGCTGTTACTTTATGTCGACCTGGAGCCGACGCCTGGAAATAGAGCTACATACCGGTAGATAAAAGTTATGACATTAAGAGTTATGACATAAGGAAAAAACTATGAACGAAAGCCCAAAAATAGAAGATATTGAAGCAAAACCAGACAACGCGATCATCAAAATTATTGACCTGCACAAATGGTTTGGTGATTTTCATGTCTTGAAAGATATTAATCTTGAGGTGAAACCTCAGGAACGCATTGTCGTTTGCGGACCGTCAGGATCAGGTAAGTCGACCATGATACGCTGCATCAACCGCTTGGAAGAACACCAGCGCGGTCAAATTATTGTTGACGGGGTTGAACTAAGTAATAATCTGAAAAACATTGAAAAAATACGGGAAGAGGTGGGAATGGTATTTCAGCATTTCAACCTCTTTCCCCATCTGACCATCCTCGAAAATTTGACCTTGGGCCCTATCTGGGTCAAGAAAGTTCCTCGACACGAAGCCGAGGAACTGGCCATGTACTATCTCGAAAAAGTACAGATTGCGGAACAGGCTAAAAAATTTCCCGGTCAGCTTTCCGGCGGCCAACAGCAACGGGTGGCTATCGCCAGAAGCCTCTGCATGAAACCAAAAGTCATGCTCTTTGATGAACCGACATCAGCTCTGGATCCGGAGATGGTTAAAGAGGTTCTAGACGTTATGATCAGCCTGGCTCACGAAGGCATGACCATGATCGTGGTCACCCATGAGATGGGATTTGCCAAAAGTGTGGCGCACCGAGTTATGTTTATGGACGAAGGCAGAATTGTTGAAACCAATACCCCGGATAATTTTTTCGACCATCCCGAACACGAACGCACCCAACTCTTTCTCAGCCAAATCCTCCACTAATGGAAAATCCCCCCGCGTCCATTACAACATCCTACATAAAACTCATCCTGACCGCTTTTCTTTGGGGCGGCACCTTTATCGCCGGCAAAATCGTGGTTCGCGATGTCGGCCCCGCCTCGGCCGCCTTTTTACGTTTTACCCTGGCTTTTACGGTGCTCTTTTTCTTAACCATCAGAAGTGAGAAAAAGATTCCCCAAATTAATCTCAAACAATTTGCTTTTATTCTGCTCCTCGGACTAACCGGGGTCTTCGCTTACAACATCCTCTTTTTTAAAGGCCTGAAAATTATCGATGCGGGTCGGGCTGCACTGATTATCGCCTTAAATCCGATCTGCATCTGCCTGCTCTCGGCCTGGTTTTTTAAAGAGCGCTTGACCATCTTAAAAATTATCGGCATCACGATTTCAGTCAGCGGTGCTTTGGTGGTTATTTCACGGGGTGATTTTAACGGAATTGTCAGTGGTGGTTTGGGGCTGGGAGAGATCTATATCTTCGGCTGTGTTTTGAGCTGGGCCAGCTATTCAGTTATCGGCAAAGCGGTAATGAAAGAACTTTCACCCTTGGTTGCGGTTACCGGATCGACCCTGATCGGCACCCTGCTGCTCCTGCTTCCAGCTTTTTCCGAAGGTTTATTCAATCAAATCCTCTCTTTTTCCGGGCTCGACTGGGCCGCTCTTTTCTATCTAGGCATTTTCGGAACCGTTGTCGGCTTCGTCTGGTATTATGAAGCGATCCGTATTATCGGAGCCACTCGGGCCGGACTTTTCATCAACTTTGTACCGATCAGCGCCGTCATTCTGGCTTTCTTTTTCCTCGACGAACCGCTCACCATATCACTCCTAAGCGGAGCCCTACTGGTAAGTTCTGGAGTCTATTTAACCAACCTGCCTACCAAACAACCGACCCTGACAAAGTAAAAATACTTTTCCGACTCATAATACTAAATTCTTCACCAGATTGAATTTTCGTCTTGCCAACTTTTTTGCCACTTATGCTACAGGAACTGCTGGCGGAATAGCCGCTAAATCGTCCCACAGTTCTTCAACTTATTGAAGTTTTTCAGGTGGGTTTAAGTCGAAAATTGATACAGACTTATGTATATAAATTTGCGCCATGAGGGAAGCAAAGTCCGCCGCTGTCCGCTGTTATTTTATGGCGAAAACGATAAGTATTTTTTTCACATACCCCCCCAAAGATAGCGGATAAATCTTTATTTTCATGAGGTTAGAAGATCCAACAGCTTCCAGCGACCCGGATTATCAGGTATAATGTATAATATATTTATACACCCAAGTGAAATAAAACGCATCATATTTCCCCCGATTATTACATAAAAATCTGTAAATTCAATATGTTACACAATAATTATGGAATTTAACACCACGTTGGCATGTCCTATGCAACCATGTAGACTGTATAAAGAATATGTAATGCAAGAGGCATTAAAGTCTTTTGGAGATGCACGGAGGTGAGAAAAATGAAGAACACATTACGTATCGTCACACTGATGACCGTCCTGTATGCAAATTCGGCTTTTGCCGCAACCGGCGCCGTGGGTAGTGAGTTCGGCCTTATCGGTTGGCTGTTTATTGGATTTTTGGCTCTTATCGTTACCTTACAGTTTGTCCCCGCCCTGATAATGCTGGGCTCCATGATGGCGGGTATTTTCGGAAAGGCAAGGAACCACGAGAAAGTTACAAACAACTAAAAAAACAATTATGCCTGATGGGATGAAGTACCAAAGGTATTTACCTAAATGGGCAAAAACAAAAAGGAGACTTTATTATGAAAACGGCTATCGCAACAATCTTTTTGGTTCTGGCAATTATCAATCCGGCATTTGCCGCAGGTACAGTAGTTTACAAAAGCGGGATTCTCGTCAGCCTCTTTGTCGGTGTCTGTGCGCTGGTTGTTGTCTCCCAACTGGTTCCGGCTCTTATGTTGATCATGGGATTCATTAAGGAATTAGTAGCATCAAAGACCCCTGCAACTGAATCCACACACTGAGCAAATTGACACGACTGCCCCCCCAAGGGAACTTCCCTCGGGGGGCAAAAAAATGAAAGATATCTGGTACTATGAAGTAATCCGTATTATCGGGGCCACCCGAGCCGGACTTTTCATCAACTTTGTGCCGATCAACGCCGTCATCCTGGCTTTCGGTACCACCTCACTCCTAAGCGGTGCCCTGCTGGTAAGTTCCGGGGCCTATTGAACCCTCCCTCCTGGGGAAAAACTTCTTCTTACATCCACCCGGCTCAAGACCTCTTCCTTATTTATCTTATCGATATGTTCAGCCGCCTGATTGAAATCGGAAAAGATAAGTTGATGAATTTTTCATTTTCCCTCAAAAAAAACGCCCGTGCGGATGACTCTGGGTCATAAAGACACTGATTATGAGGCTTGCAATGAGCAAGGTTGATGAACTCGTAAAAAGTAATAGGATGGCTAAGTAAAAATTTCGATAGACAAGATGTTGTGGTTCTCCAGGCGCGAGACCATACATGTAGTATGTCGAGTGTCGGGAGAACCACAACAACGCAGGATATCGGAACTTTTTACGACGCCATCAAGGTTAAGTTCATTACACAAAGATAGGCTCAAGAAATAGGGGAATATTTAGTTATGTTTTTTTTGACAAAACCAATTGTAAAAGCAATCAACTCCCTAACGCTCCTATTCTATCGTCAATTTCCCTTGAGCAATCATCAAACACCCCGATTCGATATATAATTCTCCGGCTACAGCATCGTTAGCTTGTATTACAGAATCAGGAACTACGGCTTGTGGTGAGGAGAGTACAACTATATCTGATATTTGAGGTATCTCGTGTAGGTTCCAGTTGTTGGCATCACCCCAGTCTGAAGTTAGACCATCCCACACAAAAATGTCGTAACGATATTCATAGGCTCCCATGTCGTAACCATTTCCGATTGGTCTCAAATAGCCGTCGATGTCGTCAGCCGGGGCGCCGTCGTCGGTTGCGGTGTTAATGCATGGAGACCATGGTTTAAGATATAAGTTTTTGTTTGATAGAAATGCAGGATCAACGTCAATATTACCATCCCCTACGTTGCCGCCTTGTATGTTGGAATAGGTGATTTCTAGAGGTTTTTCTTTTTCGTATATTTCAGAACCTTCGGGGGCTGTGTTATTCCATAGAATGCAGTTTTTGAGGATTATGGGATCGTTGGAAACTAATGGGGTGTCACACCATATAGTGCCACCCTGCTCAGTGGCTTCGTTGATTGTAAAAGAACAATTGATGAAAGAAGAAGTAGAAGAAGAGGAATCATAAGAATAAAGATAATAAACAGCCCCCCCCAAATTAGAAGTATTCCCTGTAAACGTGCAGTTAGTAAAGGAAGAAGAATTAGTAGCATTTGAAAAAATAGCCCCCCCAAGGTTAGAAGTATTTTCTGTAAACGTGCAATTAGAAAAAGAATAAGAAGGATGATAATGACCATAATAAGTATGATAATAAATGGCACCGCCAACATCAGAAGCACTATTGTTCGTAAATACACAATTGCTAAAAGAAGAAGAGTCACGTGCAAAACAAACAGCACCACCATCATCAGAAGCATGATTGCCTGTAAACCTGCAATTGGTTAAAGAAGGAGCACCTGAATCAATCGCACCACCATCACCAGAAGCACGATTGCCTGTAAATGTGCAATTAGTAAATGAAGTAGAAGAATAAGAAAAAACAGCGCCACCATCATCGACTGCACTATTAGCAGTAAATGTGCAGTCGCTAAAAGAAGGAGGTGAGTCATAATAAAAAACAGCACCACCATCATCAGAAGTTTGATTGGCAGTAAATGTACAATTAGTAAACGAAGAGGATGAATCAACAGAAAAAACAGCACCACCATCAGCAGAAGCATGATTGGCAATAAAGGTGCAGTCGCTAAAAGAAGAATAAGATGGAGAAGAAGGATAAGAAGGAGAAGAGACAGCACCTCCTTCATTAGAGGCACTATTGCCTGTAAATGTACAATTGGTAAAAGAAAAAGACGACGAATAATAACAAACAGCCCCACCATCATTATCAGCACTGTTATTCTCGAACACACAGTTTTTTATTAAAGGGGAAAGGAAACCTTCAGCATACACTCCGCCGCCGTCTTCTCCCGTAAAACCATTCTTAATTGTTAACCCATCTAAAACGGAAGTTTCAGTCTCTTCATTCTTAAACCAAAACCCTCTTCCCTGTTGTTGGCAGTCGATAATGCAATTCTCCGGCCCATTTGCAGATTTTACGGTAATCGCTTTACCCTTGAAGTCAATATTGTAGTTGCCATTCCCCGTATAAGTACCATCCGCAATTAGAATTGTGTCGCCGTGAATTGCTGCATCTATTCCGGATTGGATATTTGGTTGGTCGTCAGGAATATTGATATTTATGGCAAAGGCAATGGTGGGTGTTAGAAATAAGAAAAGATTAATTAATAATATCTTTCTCATAATTTGCCTCCTGCTGGTTTGCGGGCAACTTATCGACCACAAAAAAAAGACAGCCGGTTCACCCTTTTAAAAAAGGCAACCCGGCTGTCTTTTATGATGTTAGTGACAAGACCCGTGGCTTTCCGACCCCGTCTTCCGGCGGGAGTGGCTTTTTCAGCAAATATCTATCAACTCTAAACATAGATTATGTGATTTATGGAATAAAGTCAAGCAGGGTTGATTAATATTACCACTGTCAACATAAACTTTCCGGCCATTCCTCAGCCAGATTCTCCACTAAAGCAGAAATCCACCGCGCCCCTTACAGCCCCATAATGAATAAGCAACTTTTCCGGTGACAACCAGGACAAAACGTGAAAGACTTGTTTTTTTGTGTAGAGGGAGGGAGGGAGAGAGAGAGAGAGAGAGAAGGCATTTGAAAAAGCCGGGTTTCAGCCAACTCGGGAGAATCCGGAAAATTCATCGGCATCGGAATCCATCTTCAGACCATATTTGTCTTCGCCGGCAAATTTGAAGACAATATGTGAAGGGTCGAGAGTGCCATCAGCGGTTGCATTCTGGGTAACTTTGAAATAGACGGTTGCAGTCAGCTGATCGGCATCATAGTAAACATACTCAGGAATTGAAGGAAGTTTAATCTCCGTATCCGGCAAGGACATGCCAAAGTTATAAAATTCCGCAGGCCCGCTTGAGGTCGAACGACTGATATTCCAATTAAAACGATCTTCAACCGATTCCCGATCCATCTCTTTATCAAACTGAAATGTCATTTTGAAGTTCTTTGAGGCGTTGGCTGTCTCCAGGTAACTATCAAAGGAGGCAACATTGGTTCCGGGTGGTCGCAGATAAGGAAATGCACCATCAGCGCGAGCAAATGAAATTTTTGGTGTATCAACCTTATACATGTAACGACTTAAAATATCAGCCAATTCAGGGCGGGGCTCCTCAAGGAATTCAAAAACCTCCTGAGCCAAATCCATCTCACCCATATCAGCATAAGCGTAACCCATATCGACATAGGCATCGTAAAACTTATCATCCAGATCAATCGCATCCTGAAACATGGCTACAGCTTCCTCATAACGCCCCTGGGCATTATAATTCAACCCCATACCATAGGGCCCGTTCACGGCTTGCGGGGCAAGCCGCTGAATCTTGGCAAATTGATCTTCGGCATCATTATAACGCCCGGTTTTGATATAGGCCTGACCTAAAGAGTAGAAATTGACAGGATCCGGATTGATCTTGGCGGCCTTAAAATAATGTTCCTCGGCTTCCTGATAACGCTCTTCCGAGAAATAGAGATTGCCGAGTTTAATATGGGAATCATCACGTGAAGGATCCAAGGCAATGGCCTGTTCGTAAGCCTTGACGGCATTATGGCTGTCGCCCAGCTTAAGGTAAGAACTGGCAACATAGTTGGCGGTATCAACTGCATTAGCTGACTGCGGAGCTAAACCGATCGCGTTGCGAAAGGCAATAATCGCATTTTTGTAGTCGCCTTTCTGATAGGCCGTAATTCCGGTATTTAAGGCATTGCCCGCCATCTGTTCGAGCGAGGCTTGCTGTTGCCAAGCGCTGACAAACATTGAATCGGCAGTTACCGGACTAAAAAGATCATTCATGACAGCCTGATTAAAAACCTACGATTAAGAACTCTTGTAAAAGGTAATCCCAACGATACTCTTTCTGTAGCTCGACAAATTTAGAAAAAACTTTAGAAGTTTTTTTCGCGCAACTCTTTTAAAATTGATTTACTCAACTATTTTCACGGTGGTTCCGATTAGCCTTATAAACCATAGCCAGAACTTCGGCCACCGCGTGAAAGACATTTTCCGGAATTTCCTGGTTAATCTCAAGTTTCATCAGAATCTGCAAGAGCTCAGGGTCGCGCTGCAACGGAATATCATGTTTTTTAGCCAGGGCGACAATTTTTTCGGCAACAGCGCTGGAGCCTTTAGCAACAATTACCGGGGCCTCATGACGTTCCTGATCATACTGCAGGGCCGCCGCCTGCAAACGCCTTGATTGATTCGGATTTTGGTTTTCAAACGGCATTTTCCAACACGCTCATTTTTTACATTATCAGTCTGGGTGCTTCAAAATTAATAAGAGCCTGCTTGAGAAAAAAATCGACCTTGGCTTTTTCAATCTTCTGCTGCCCAACCAGCTCAGCCAGTTGTTTAAGGATAATTTTTTCACCATACCGGTCGATCAGAACTCTTAATTCCATAATACAATTTTCTTCTCTCATTTTTCAAGCCCTCCTTTCATGAATTTTTCTTACGAGCTTATATTACTCATCGTCATAAAAGGGAAAAACTTGAGAATCAATTGAGAACTTCATGCCTCCGCTATAGAAATCATTTTATCATCATACAGGGAAGCCATCACGGACCAATCGTAATCGGCTATCAGGGAGCCGGGACAAATTAAGCGGGTCTCTTCTATCCGTTCAAGTAAAGATTTAATTTTTTCATACAAATCACTATGATCTAAATAAAAAAATCTATCATTTTCGCTTCCGGAAAAATGTTCAGGATAGGCCAGACGGCGGGGTAAAAGCGGATAACAG
Organism: Candidatus Tharpella aukensis; assembly: GCA_021163445.1. GTDB lineage: Bacteria > Desulfobacterota > Anaeroferrophillalia > Anaeroferrophillales > Tharpellaceae > Tharpella > Tharpella aukensis. The sequence continues at coordinate 7,441 of JAGGWR010000183.1, read as the reverse complement.
TTGCAGTAAACCGCCTCAACAACACTGGCTCCGAAAAAATCGTGATATGAAGTAACCGGCAGAATATCGGCCCGCCAGAGCCAGGAAGCATAATCGGCAAAACTTTCAGCATAACCAAATTGAAGCAGGCGTGGCCCAAGAAAATCACGATTTTCAAGAAAAAGCTTAGGCTGAGGATGATAATGCTCGCCTAAGATAGCCACTTCAAAATCAAACCCTGAAACCACCAACTCCCGCAATATTGCAAAAAAGTCGGCTGGATTTTTATCATACTCCCATCGATGATTCCATAAAATGAGGGGCGGGCGCATCGTCTTTTCGAGACTGTCATCCGCAGGCTTAAACGCCGCCAAACGCTCAAGATCGAGGCCGAGATGAAGAACTTCTGATTTTTTTGCAATCTCGGCAACCGTATCAAGTTCCTGATAATCTGGAAAACGGCCCAGAAAGTCAGGTAGAGCTTCGATAAAACTGCGACGATGGAAGGCCGAATTAAATAAACAGACATCGGCGGCGAGCGCGCTGGTAAAATTGATCAATCCGTAGCGACGATCACGTCCGGCAGGCTGAGCCTGTTCATTGGGCGACTGCGGATAAGTTAGTTGATTTTCGTGAAAATAGAGAGCAACAGGCGGCCCAAAACCTGAATCAGAACCGGAACCGGAGAACTTACGAATTAAACCCAAAAAAGCCGCCAAATCAAACATATCCGAGGCCAAAATCAGATCATACCGCTTACCGCTCTCAAGCAACTCCCGATAACGCCGAGCCAACGTAACCGCCGCCCCCTGCATACGCCACTTCCAGTTTTTCCCCGGCAAGCCAAGAATCTCGACCACATGAGAGCTGTGTTGACGATACCCCTCAGCCCAAGCCGCATGTGAACCCCCATTAAAAGGTTCAATAATCAAAATTTGCATTAGGCACTTACCAACAAAGTTTTCGGTCAGGCACTAGTTAATCAATACTGATGAACTCGTAAAAAGTAACGGGATGGCTAAGTAAAAATTTCGATAGACAAGATGTTGTGATTTTCCCGGCGCGAGACCATACATGTAGTATGTCGAGTGTCGGGAAAAACACAACAACGCAGGATATCGGAACTTTTTACGACGCCATCAATCAATATTTAACCCGGACGCGATAGACAAGTGTAGACTCACCTTTGGCCGGAACCGGGATACGCCAGGAAGCGGCACTGCTGTTATCTTTATGGTGGCTGTGAGATTCCGTTAAAATCTCCCAGTCACCGGGAATTGGTTCAACCAGCTTGATCTCAACCGCCTCCGATTTGGCATTTTTGAGTTTCACCTCAAATGAGGCTTCATAAATGTAATTATAGCGGCCATCGCCACCAATTTTTTTAAAATCAGTCTGTTTTTTTGCCGCCGTCAAATCGAATGCATCACCCAGTTTAAGACGTATGGTCTCGTTTTCCGGGGTATGATCTATGCGATCTTCACCAATAAACTGCAAAGCTCCTTTCGAATCCTCTTTATAAACCCGCACTACCCCTTTCGGCAGCGGCAGACCAAGATGGTTTTTTTTGCGGTTCTCAATCTCGACAAAGACACCAACTTTAAGTTTTCTATCGATCTCACCATAAACCCGGCGATAATAATAAGAGTTTCCTTTAAGCAAAAACTCTTTTTTACAAGGTACTGCGGCGGCTTGCAAAAGCGCGACCTGCTTGCTCTGATTATCGGCAATCGTCGTTGGTCGGGCCAGCGTGTAGAGATGATACTCAAACATCTCTTCCTGGGCCATATTCTGAGCCGGAGCCGCCATCGTCTTCATCATCATCTCTCGCCGTACCCCACCATCAAATGCTTGTTCCGGCGGGGCCTGATGAACATCACCGGCAACCAATTGGAGTTTGGCATTTTGATAACTTGCGCCGCTGGTATTAGTCAGAGTTACCCAGCCACTAAGATTGATGGCATCGTCGGTCGCATTGAGCTCGGCCACATAATCAGCCTGCCAACGTAAACCACCAGTCAGATAACTCAACTCAATATCTTTAGCCCCGGCTTTGCTGTTACCCATAAGCATGGTCAAAGTCGGGCGATCACGCAAGTTTCCCGGAAGCTCGGAAAATGAGAGACGCCCGGGAACCCCGGTCTCAATATGATCATCAAATTGGAGAACAACCCCGCTATTAGAACTTAAAACTTTTGCCGGTCGACGGCTCTCGACCCCGGTTGTCGGATGCCGGGTGATGACCTCAACCTGGCGACCGACATATTTTTTCAACAAAGCTTGAGGGGTTAAAAGGTCGAACTCAAAATTCTGCTCAATGACCGATAAACCGGCAGCCGTTAAAAGGGCAGTCTCCGGCCGCATCCGGGCACTGACTTCACGAAAAGCCAACTTAACCTCACCTTTTTCCAAACTTAAACGACGTTTATCCTTAACCAGAGCCAAGTTTTCATTATAAATAGTTACCGCCACACCAACCTGATCATTAAGCGTCGTCACCACTTCAGCAGATTGAGCCGCCAAAGCAGGAACCCCGGTCGTTGTCAGAACTGCCAATAAAAGCACCACACCTAAAATACAAATCAATTTACGCAACATCGTGTCTCCCTCCACAAAAAATATCAACCAGCCATACTATATTATAATGACCTACAACATCATTTAGGACAAGTCAAGCCATGACTTTTTACGAGTTCATCAAGCTATGCCTGCCAAATCGAAATATTTTCAGTTTCCATCCCTGTCAAAATACGGTATTAACAGATATGCAACTCCACAACTAAAAAGCACCAAAAACGAAATAATGCGATTAAAAACTTTGGCTCAACGAACCGCAAAAAAGGAGAACATACGATGAAAAGTTTCCGTCAAGAACTTTGGTTTGAAACCAATAAGCGCCGGGATTTCATAAATATCACACCTGAAATCGATCAATGTCTTAATAAAAGCGGCATTAAAGAGGGCTTATGCCTAATCAACGCAATGCATATTTGATACTTCACCAGTAAATGGATTGATAGAATCATCCAGTATATCAAACATTTCCCTTGCACGTTGAGGCTTAAGAGGCAAAGTGCCTACGTCATCATTGATTTCAAAGGAACCGACAACTTCATATTCCCACTTATCTTGATTCTTCTTTACGTAGACGCCTCTTCTGCTTCCATCATTATTTACCCCCGTAAAAATAGTTTCCAAAAGTTCTCTTTTTTCTTCAAAGCCCATCTCACAAAGCCTCTGATAACCTTCGTGAGTTGATTCAAGTATTCTTTTCGTCAAATCACCTCTTTTTTTGATAAACAACTTACGAATTTTTGAAGTAGCATTTTCTATTTCTTGCGTAGATGGTCTGTTGTCTAGCTGAATATTGATATTTTCCAAGTCCATCGTTAGTAGATTAGTCCTTTCCCGGTTCTTATCCATACGCTCTTTTACGTCATCAGTTGTCAAAGCCCCACTTTCAACCATATCAAGAATTCTATACTTAGCTTTACTGGCCTCAATAAGTTTTTTCTGGATTGATTTTTTCTTTTCAATCAGTTCATTGTATTCATTAACATCGGGCAACGCTGCATTAATAGCCTTTTCGAGCCCAACAGGATCACCAATAGTAGCAAAGACTGTAACCATTATTGCTTGTTCAATGCTTTCAGCTGGTAAATAGCCAGAGACAGGGCAGACATTTCCTTTTTTTGTTTTGTGCCGATAATATGATTTTCCACTCGGGTTGGTTTGTCCAAAAAGACTAGTTTTACAATGTTTGCAAAATATCATCCCGGATAGTAAGTAATCGTTTTTACGCATTCCCCTGCAATATGTTTTGTTCCCTTTGGCTCTTTCAAGTATTTTTTCAATGGTATTCTGTGGAAGCAAAGAAGGAACTACCGTTGAAACCTCTCGGTCAATTTTTAATGGTATTGATCTGAATCGCTGCACCCAAATATTTCCAGACCTTTTGGTAAGAATTTTATGAAGATTACTGTGATTCATATTTAGCTTAACAGCAATATCTGACATTTTTTGTCCAGACAAATAATCTTTAGCTGCACCCTCTATTTCTTTTTTCTTAAATTCATCCACTCCCCACTCATTACTATCTTTGTCAAAAGTTCTTCCGTAAGGAAGCTTTCCAGTAGCAGGACGCCCTTTATCAGCCCTAAGAATTCTTGAGTTTATTGATTTCAAAGATTGTGTTTTTGACTGTAATTCACCAATTTCTGCTGACATTCCCAATATGAAACAGTGTTCAGGGTTGAGCAGGTCATACTCCAAGCTGGTAACAAAGAATTTGATATCGTTTTTCCTCAGGATGTCTAAGCCATCTTTGCTTTTTCGGTTGTCCCTAGACCACCTTGAAATGTCACATACAATAACGGCATCAAATGAACCTTTTTTGGAATCTCTAAGTAATTTATCTAGCTTATTCCGTTCATTGTCAGGTGTGGCGTGCTCTTGCCCCGAATATTCCCAACAATGTTCAGGAATGATTCCACCCATTCGTTTGACAGACTCAATGATCATTTCTTTTTGTTTTTCCAAAGAAGAGCCTTTTTCAGCTTGTTTTTCTGTGCTAACCCTGACCAATGGAGCAAACTTTAATTTCTCACTCATAACCTTACAACCTCTTTGTATAGTGGTATTCTTATCAATTACAAAGCATAAGGGTACTGCTATCATAGAACATCTATCATGTAAAGTTTTTTCAGCAGATTTTCAAGAATATATTGTGGTCGATACCCTACCCACATAAACAGGCCGGGTACATTGAAGATCAAGGCAGGGGGCTTAGTCCGTGCTGTATCAGAGTAAAACACGCCCCGCTTACTGGCTTCTGTAGTTCTGTGGTGGCTGTCAGCTAACTGTAACAGAAGAAGCCTTGCCCGTCTGCCGTGTCTGGTGTCTACCTCGCCTGTTCTTATCTAATCTGATTGTATTATCCTTGCCTTTATTTTATCTTATAAAGCTAACTCGCTAAAGTTTACCCAATAGTTAACGAGTTTATATTTGTTCAATGATTTCAAGTTATTGCGCAACACTCTTTTTTACTTGCTTTTTATCTTGCTAAGTTATATAATCATTTAATACTAAAACTTAGCCAGTATAAGGGGTCTGCTATGGCAATGTCGAAAGGTAAAAATAAGAATCATCCGACAAAAGGTAGTTTCATTTCTGTAGAGCCTGTCAAACAGATTTGCGATATAAAGAAGATCAAAAAGCTTCTTTCTGATAATTCAAGAGATTTGTGTCTTTTTACCCTTGGCATCAACACAAACCTGAGAGCCAGTGATATTCTAAACATCAAAATTGAGCAGGTAGATGGATTGAAAGCTGGTCAAGAGCTGGTACTAAAGGAGATCAAAACAGGAAAGAGCAGACGAATCACGCTCAATAAGGCCGTGGTAAAGGCCGTAGGCGGCCTGCTAGAGTCAAAACAGGCCAAAGGGTATAAACAAAATGATTACCTGTTTACGGGTCAGCGTGGGCCTCTAACCGTACCCTCTTTGTCAAGGCTGGTAAAAACTTGGTGTGCTGAAATCAATCTGAAAGGGAATTTTGCAAGCCACTCTTTACGGAAGACTTTTGGCTATCATCAGCGGGTATCTTTCGGGGTTGGCCTACCTGAACTTATGGTAACATTTAATCATTCAAATCAAAGACAAACTTTAGATTATTTATGCATTCAACCGGAAGAAGTCAGAGATATCTATTTGAATGAAATATAAATTTCTGTGTGTCAAAACTTGAACATTACTATAGTTTTTTTTACACCTGCACAATCTAGTTGCTCTTATTCAACGTATTAACGCAGGTGTTTACCGTACCTGTACTGTCCCTCATTAAATTTTTTACCATTATTAAGATACATGGCGCCCTGACCATGCATTTTTCCATCCTTGAACTGTCCTTTGTAAGCTACTTTGCCATTCTTACCATACATAGTGCCTTGACCATGCATCTTCCCATCCTTAAACTGTCCTTTGTAAAATTTTTTACCATTCTCGTGATACCAAGTACACTGACCATGCGGCTTTCCATCTTCAAACTGTCCTTTAAAAAATATTTTACCATTCTCATGATACATAGTGCCCTGACCATGCATCTTTCCATCCCTGAGTTGTCCCTTGTATAATATTTTACCATTGTCATGATACAAAGTGCCCTGACCATTTTTATTGTCATCATCTCCATGCAAATCATTCATCTGCACAAGAGGCGTAATTGTTTCTAGAGCGGCAGTCTTGCCCTCGTAATAAGATTTTGCATCCATATAACCCTTGGGGCAAGCTGAATCTACATATATAACATCCCCATCCGGCCCTATGCATTTTACTATTGCAAAGGAAATAGATGATGTTACCAAAACTAAAAATATCGCTATAACAATAATAAAAAGAAAAAAATTAAATTTCATACGCCAACCTCCTCTCTCTGCCTTCATCCCTCGACATCTAGTAAATTGAAAAGCTGAAAATTTACTGTTACCATACGGTAATATACATAATTTAAATAAAAGACAATACTCATATTAAGTTGAAATTTATTCTCATGTTTTTATCTTTTTTTGTTAATAAGGTTAACTAGAAGCGCTTTACCATTCTTGCCATCTTTTGCTTGGATAAAAATCTGATTTTCTCCGGGAGCAGCAAAAGCCAACGATTAGTTTCATTGATTTTTTATGCAATATTCAATCATCTCGTAATTGTTTCCCCATTTTTCTTCGCATTGTTTCCGTACATAGCCGCTATAATTACGCTCTATATTTTCCTTGGCAGCTCTCTGGTTTTTGGTGCAATGATTAACCATTTCATAGTTACTTCCCCATTTTTTTCTACAAAATCGACTTATTTCATCTTCTGGCTCATTATCAGTTGATCTTTTTGCGGCACGTTGATTCTTTATGCAATACAAAACCATTTCATAATTACTTCCCCATTTTCTTTCACAATTATTTCGTATTGTTCCAGAATAACCAGAAACCTCTTTTTTAGAATTCCTTTGGTTTTTAATACAATAATTAACCATTTCATAGTTGTTTCCCCATTTTTCTTGGCACATTTCTTTGATTTCATCGTGCGTATTACGTGGAAAATGCGAGTAACTCTGTTTTGTTTTTTTCAACTTAAAATTTTCATCAGCTTCAATAATTTTGCTGTTGTGACATGATAAAATGTTTGCAATTTGGTTTGAAGATAACCAGTCACTTGAATCAACACTCAGAACTGGTGCGTAAGGACTGAGGTAGGTTACTTTTTCCACAAAACTATTAGCTGAGTATGGGTTAGCAACAGTGTAAGCTATAGCACTGCCAACGTCTACAAGACCCCATACTTGACCATTCCGCCCACGGGCTAATCCTAATCTAGGTTTAGAATTGTGAGGTAGGCTATGTTTTTGCAAGGCAATTGATAAAGGCACCTTCTTGTAATTAGCTACATCCGTACCCATGTATACAACATTAAAC
>JAGGWR010000018.1 GCA_021163445.1 Candidatus Tharpella aukensis | reverse complement strand
AGTCCCCGAGTCAAGCGTCAATATCTGAAGGCTGAAATATCAGGTGTCGTGGCGGACGATGGCGCGTGAACGGCGTAAAGGGATTGTCGGCAGGGTCAAGCGGTGTCTGGGTCGGGCTCTGGCTGATTACGCGATGACGGTTGATGGCGACACCTTGTTGGTTGCTCTCTCCGGAGGCAAGGATAGTCTTGCACTTCTACATATTTTGCAAACCCGTAAAAAATGGATTCCGATTACATATTATTTGCGGCCGGTTCACGTGACACTGGGGGAGAGTGAGGATCGGCAGCGGGTTGAGCGTCTTGCCGGGCAGGTTGCCGAATTGGGTTTACAGCTTGAGGTAATTGAAACCGATATTGCTGATCGTTTAGTCCGGCATGATCTTCCTGAAAGTCCCTGTTTTCATTGTTCCCGCTGGAAACGTAAAGCTCTTTTCGATTATGCCGCAAAACACGCCATAAGCAAAATAGCCTTTGGTCATCATCGTGATGACATCCTTGAAACCGCACTCTTGAATCTTTTTTATGGCAGCAATTTCAGTACTATGCGCCCGCATCAGGAGCTTTTTTCCGGGCGCTTAACACTTATCCGACCGCTGGCCTATCTTGATGAAGATGAGGTTGTCGCCTATTGTCGCCATCATGGTCTGCCGATAGATTCTCTGCCTTGCCGCTTTCAGGCAGCGACCGGCAAAAGAAGAGCTATGAAAGAGCTGCTTGCCAATTTGCAGAAAGATAATCCCAAAGTTAAAAACAGTCTTTTTCACGCCTTGAGCAATGTGCGTGAGGAGTATTTATTAGGTTGAAAAAATTAAGATTTTTGTGTGGAATGAATTATGCTGTCATACTTTCTTAACTAGTATTGTAGAGATTTGTTGTAATTTTAGCTATCTAAAGAGAGAAAAAGATGGTTTTCACTGATCAACATTCCAGCCAGAGTTTGCGTCTGCCTTCGCCGCCGATGGTGTTGTCGCGTCTTTTGAAAATGCTGGCTGAAGATCGCAGCTCCGCTGATGAGTTAGCCGAAGTTATTCTTGAAGATCCCGGTTTAACGGCCAGGATCTTGCGGATTGCCAATTCTCCTTTTTATAATTTTAGCAACAAAATCGTAACTGTCAGTCACGCAATTGCTCTTTTGGGTTGTCAATCCATCAGGAGCCTTTGTGCCAGTGAATCTTTTCTGGCGATTTTTCCGCAGCGCAAAGGGAGTTTTACCTCTCTCTTTCAAAACTATTGTCAACATTCGTTAGCTACAGCTCTGCTGGCCAAAATATTGTCTGAGGAGATGGCTGTTGATGTTGATAGTGAGAAGGTGTTTATAGCTGGTCTTCTGCATGATATCGGTAAGCCGGTGCTTTGGTATAATTTTCTTGATCTGGCTTCAGTATATCATGATTTGCGTTCTCGTGGTCTTTCTGAAATGGATGCCGAAAGGTTGGCCTACGGAGTTGATCATACCGAGGCTGGGGCCTGGGTTGCCGGTGAGTGGGGCCTTGACAGCGAGCTTGCCAAAGTTATGGCTCGTCATCATGAGAGTTGGGCTCGCTATTGTGGAAGCTCAGCTGAAAATCTTTCAGATCACTCTTTGGCCGAGCTTGTCGGCCTTGCCGATATTCTCTCTCGGTGCCTTGAGTTTAAAGATGGCGAACTGGCCTTTGGGGAGGCGGCTGAAAATTTTACGTTGCAAAGGCTGGTTGGACTTGATTGGTCGAAGGTAGTTTCTTTATTTATTAAACAGGCCCCTGTGTACGGGCTTGAACAATTTTCCGGACAGTTAGGTAATGATCGAAAACCTCACGTTCCAACGACTTGTGAAAGTGAAGAAAAAATTGTAGTTTCCGATTCTGAAGCTGATTACGAGCAGTTGTTGCAACGTTCATTTACTCTTTTCAAGGCTTATAACTCATTTCTGGAAAATTTTAAACTTAACGATATTTTCGCTGGGATTATTGAAAATCTAGGGAACCTTTCCGGTGTCGAGGCTGCTTCTATCATGCTCTATAAGTCACGCGAGCAGAGTCTGATAGTACGAAGTTCAACCGGTGAGGGGGCCTCCGAAAGGTTGGGCCGCCGACTTCTTCTGGACACTGATGAACTTGCTAATTTACAACAGCAAGATGATCTGTTGTGCTCGTTCAATAATCATTCACATAATGTTAAGCGCAACTCACTGCAATGCAAGCTTGAGGCTCTTTTTCTATCTCCTAAAAGTGAGCAGGGAGTTTTTCTGCCAGTCTATAGTGAACGTCGTTTGGTAGGTGCTTTTTGCCTTAAACTGGAGGATGAAGGGGTTGCAGATAATTCGATCTTTAAGGAGTTACTTTTCGGGCATGCAGTTCAACTGGCATTAGCGATTCGTTTTTACCATCTTTCCCATAAATTACAGACCTTACGTAGTAGTGGTTCTTCCTCTTCTTCTGCAGCTTTGGTTATGGGGCATGCTCTTAAGGTTCCTCTTGCAACCTTGCGGGAAAATATCTATATGTTGAACCAAGAAGGTCGTAACGCCGGTTTTGCCAGATCCGGCTACCGGCATATCTATTGTCAGAAAATGGAGCGGGCTTTATCTGAGGTCAATGCTATAATCTCCAGATTTTCAGCCCAATCCAATGATGAAAGGAGTGTGCCCGAAAGTTTGGCTTCATGACCTTCCGTCACCCTCCTTTGATCATGGTTTGAAATTGGTTGAGCATACCTTTCATCTCTTCGGATTGAGCACTGAGTTCTTCCGAGGCGGCGGCGGCTTCTTCGGAGCTGGCGGCATTTTGTTGGGTGATATTATCGATTTTTGTCAAAGATGCGCTGATCGTTATCAACGATTCACTCTGGGCATTTGAGTTTTCGGTTATCTCGCCAATGATGACTTGAGTTTTAGTTGCACCTTCATCGACGGCGGCAAAATCGCTGTTTGTCCTCTCCAGAACTTCCGCCCCCTGATTAACCCTTTCCATGGTTTCGGCAATCATTATTGAGGTCTCTTTAGCCGCCTCAGCGGAGCGGCCAGCCAGGTTGCGTACTTCATCGGCGACAACGGCAAACCCGGCTCCCGCTTCACCGGCCCGAGCTGCCTCAACCGCTGCATTGAGGGCCAGAAGATTGGTCTGAAAAGCTATTTCGTCGATGGTTTTGATAATCTTCTGGGTTTTCTGGCTGGCATCTTTAATTTTCTCCATAGAATTTATCATCTCATTCATTGAGCTGCGTACAGAGTTGATCATAGTTATGGTTTCGTTAACCAATTGATCAGCTTTGACGGAATGATCTGCATTATCTCGGGCTTTTTTCTCAATTTCGTTGAAAGAGTTATTAGTCTGCTGCAGGTCAGAGGCCTGTTGTGAAGAGCCTTCCGCCAGCAACTGGCTGGTAGAGGAGACTTCACTGGCCGCACTGGAAACCTGATCGGCTCCCTCATTAAGGCTGCCACTCAAGCGGTCGATAGGGGTGATGACTTGACGGGAAATCAGAAAATAGATTAAGACAATGGCAATCAGGGCGCCGGCGATGCCGACCATTATGCTTTTTTGGCGCAGGGAGGCATTAATGGCGTAAGTGTTGTCGATATTTTTGCGCACCATGATGCCGCCCAAAACTTTTCGGTTGCTACCGTGACAATGGTGGCAGTTTTTTTCGTTAAGAATAGGTTTGGCGATGCTGATGAAGTTGCGGTTCTCAATTAGCTCTTCATAGGGTTCGGAAAGAGTTCGATCGCCATTGAGAAAGCCGTTGATTTTTTTGGTCAGAGCGGGATTTTGCAGGGTCTCTCCAAGAGTTTTTCCGGCAAGTTTCTGTTGGGTTGTGTAACTGATTTTTCGGTTGAAATCGAAGATAAAGATTTCGATATCATCCATCTCCAGGCTGATGGAGCTCATCAGGTTCTTTATGGTTCTTCCATCATTGACAGCCATAGGTCCCTTGATGCCGTTATGGATGGCCTGGGAGAGGCGGGTTGCGGCATGGCCGGCTTCGTCTTTTAAGGCCTGCTGCTGGCCAATTGTACTGATTGTGATGAGCAGGCCGATAAGCAGGGTCAAAAGAGCTATCAGACTGACGGTTATTTTGAATTGCAGGCTGCGTTTGGTATTCATCAATGAGCCCCTCCATGGATTAGAGGTTTGAAATCGAAAGCCGCAACTCTTTCCTGGTTATGGCAACCGGTACAGTGTTCGATGCTTATTTTTTTTATGATATCCTCAGGATCTTCGCTTTCCCGATGGCGGCTGCCGGGGCCGTGGCATGATTCACAACCCAGATTGCTGAGTTCGGGCGTCTCTTCAATGGAGCTGAATCCGCCCGGTTTGCCATAACCGGTAGTGTGGCACTCAAAACAACTTTTGAACTCTGCTTCCGTTAAGCCCTTTTTAAGCCCCAGAAGACTATTGAAAGAGTGAGCTTTTTTGGAAAAAGTGGTAAAACTTTCATACTCTGTTTCGTGGCATTCAGCACAGACGGCAGAGCCGACATAGACCTTCTCTGCGGCCCCTGCCGGGCTCTCTATTCCAGATAGGATAACAGCAGAAAAGAGGATGAAAATAATAATTAATGGGGCAGGGAAAAATTTTTTGCTAAGACGGCGACAATTACTCCTGAAAGAGGGCATTAATCTTCTCCTTGAAATTTTTTTTAGTGCTGATTCTCTATTAGCCGACATTGTGATATATTTCATTATAGCATTATTTTTTCTGTTTGTAAAATAGCTTTTAAAGATGGTTAAATAAATGTTCTTTGATAAGGGAGAGGCTTTGAAAGTGTTTTGAAAATATGTTATAGTCGTTTATTGAACGGATTTAATCTGAAACTACCTTTTTACATCCGGTTTTGCCGGGTTAAGGATGAGAAAAGATGGGAATGGTTACCGGTTCTGGTCGTATTCTGGTGATGGATGATGAAGAGGTTATTTGTGAGGTCTGTGTTGAACTTCTGACTGTTCTGGGTTATGAAGTTGAAAGTGTGGCCGACGGCCAGGCCATGCTCGGGCATTATAAGGCAGCTTTGCAGCAGGGGACGCCCTACGATTTGGTTATTATGGATCTTACCATACCTGGTGGGATGGGGGGCCAAGAGGCGATGGCCGCACTGCTTGAGATCGATCCCCGGGCAAGAGGGATTGTCTGCAGCGGATATTCAAATGATCCGGTAATGGCCGATTTTAAAGCCTACGGTTTTCAGGGCAGCTGTCCTAAACCATTTCAGTTTACGATTTTGACTAAACTTGTAAAAGAGGTGCTTTCCTGATGGGTTATAAAACCCTGGCTGCTTGCGTGGCCGATCTTGAACGTCACAAGATGCTCAAACGGATCGATTTTGAGCTTGACCCGGTACTTGACATTGCAGCTGTGCAGCGCCGTGTTTATCGAGCTGGCGGCCCGGCTCTGCTCTTTACCAAGGTTAAAGGCTGTCATTTCCCGATGCTTGGAAACCTCTTTGGGACTTTAGAACGAACCCGTTTTATTTTTCGGGATGCGCTGCGGGATATTGATCTGCTTACCGATTTAAAAGTAAACCCGGTTGAGGTTTTGCGGCGGCCGGCTCGTTTGCGGCATCTTCCTAGAGCTTTAGCCCATCTTTTTCCTCGGCGGGTTTCAGACGGGCCGGTTATAGCTCGGGAAACGACTATTGGGCGCTTGCCGCAACTGAAATCCTGGCCCGATGATGGTGGGGCTTTTGTTACTCTCCCTCAAGTTTATTCCGAGGATCCGGAAAATCCGGGCTGGCGTTTTTCTAACCTCGGTATGTACCGGGTTCAGCTTTCGGGGGGAATCTATCAGCCTGATAGTGAAGTTGGACTCCACTATCAACTTCATCGCGGGATCGGGATTCACCATGCTGCAGCTCGTAAAAATGGTTCTCAATTAAAAGTAAATATTATTGTCGGCGGTCCGCCAGCTTTGGCTGTGGCCGCAGTTATGCCGCTCCCCGATGGCATGCCGGAACTATCTTTTGCCGGTCTATTAGGTGGTCAGCGTTTGACTTTAGTACAGCCTGAGGGTTGTCTGCCGATTCCGGCAGAGGCTGATTTTAGTATTTGTGGCACGATTATCGATGAAAAACTGTTGCCCGAGGGCCCTTTCGGCGATCATCTTGGTTACTATAGTTTGACTCACGATTTTCCGGTTGTCAAAGTCGAAAAGGTCTATCATCGCCCCGGAGCGATCTGGCCCTTTACAGCGGTCGGCCGACCGCCTCAGGAAGATACGGTTTTTGGTAAATTCATTCATGAACTTACCGGCAGCCTGATTCCTTCTGTGTTGCCGGGGGTTGCCGGAGTGCATGCGGTTGATGCTGCCGGGGTCCACCCTTTGCTTTTAGCCTTGGGTAGTGAGCGTTATCTTCCTTATGAAGAGCGTCGCGAGCCTCGGGAGCTGTTGACTCAGGCCAATGCGATTTTAGGGCAGGGGCAGCTCTCTCTGGCTAAATATCTGCTGATAGCAGCACAAGAGGATAATCCCGAACTTGATCTGAATGATCTGTCGGCTTTTTTACGGCATTTGCTGGAACGGGTTGACTGGCGCCGAGATCTTCACTTTCAGACCAGAACCACGATTGATACACTTGACTATTCAGGTTCCGGACTCAATCGAGGGTCGAAAGTGGTAATTGCGGCAGTTGGTGATAAACGGCGGGATCTGCTTGAAAAATGGCCTCTGGAGTGGAGTTTAGCAGATGGTTTTTCTGAACCTCGCTTGATTCTGCCTGGTATTGCCGTGATTAAAGGGCCTTGCTGCCGAGAGGAGAACCGCAGCTTGACGCGGGCAGCAATCAAGGGTTTGTTGCGAAAATTGGCACAAAATCGCCAGGAAGAGGGCTTGCCGTTATTAGTGGTCGTTGATGATAGTGAATTTGCGGCCCGTACACTCAGTAATTTTCTTTGGGTTACGTTTACCCGTTCTGATCCGGCCCTGGATATTTATGGCGTCAGGGCTCGAATTATTGATAAACACTGGGGTTGCAGCGGCTCGTTGTTGATCGATGCCCGTCATAAAGAGCATCATGCTCCTTTGTTGATTGAGGATGGTAAAAGCCGTGACAAAATTGAGGCCTTAGCAGTAAAGGGTGGCCCTTTACATGGTTTGATATAGGTGATGGCGTCGTAAAAAGTTCCGATATCCTGCGTTGTTGTGGTTTTACCGACACTCGACATACTACATGTATGGTCTCGCGCCGGGGAAACCACAACATCTTGTCTATCGAAATTTTAACTTAGCCATCCCGTGACTTTTTTATGAGTTCATCATAGGTGTTATGGCAGAACTATTTTCGTTATCTCAGGAAAAAGAGGTGTTTAGCGCTTGTCGGGTTCTTTTTGGAGCTCAAGTTATGCTGAATTCCGATTTTCTGGCTTATCTTCAGCTGGATGGAGTCCGGAGCGCTTATCGTTTGCAGGCCAAGACAACTCACCCTGATCGTTTTCCGGGCGCGAGTTTGCTTTTTTTGCAACGTCAAGCCGAACTTTTTCGCCGGGTAACGGCTGCTTATGAAATTTTAAATAATTTTTTGAGTGTCAGAGAACGGGGGTTGTGGTCTCCGAAGAGATCCAGGACTGTTATGTCTGGTCGTCGGTCAGCAAGCGGCGGAGATGTTGACGAAAAAGTGGAGCGGAGGCGGGTGCGGAGAGAACCTCGACCTTTCTCCAGAAAAATCTATACGGCTCCTTCCGTTTTTGATCTGCCTCAGCGGCCTCTGCCTTTTGGTCTCTATCTCAACTATCGAGGTTTGATATCCCATGCCGATCTGGCTCGGGCTCTGGTCTGGCAACGGCGCCAGCGTCCGCGTATGGGAGACCTTTCCCAGAGCTGGGGACGGCTTAATGAGGCTGAGGTTAAAGTTATTCTGCAAACCCGTCGTCAGGGGGTTAGTCGTTTTGGTGAGAAAGCCGTAGCTTTGGGTTTTTTAAATCAATTTCAAGTTGATACGATGATCCATTTTCAACGTTCAAAACAGCGGTTGCTGGGGGAATTTTTTGTTGAGGAGGGCAAGTTTTCTCACTCTTTAATTGAAAAACTTGTCTCACAACTTCATGATCATAATGAACAGGTTATTCTGGATACCCCTCTCCTTCACCGTTTTCTGGGAATTTTCTTTTAATCCATCACCCTCGTCCGGCACTGCCAAGAACACTCTCATTTTTATCGATAATCATTTTCGTCAACTCATCTCGAGCTGGCCCTAAATATTTGCGCGGGTCGAATTCCTGTGGCTGTTCGGCGAAGACTTTGCGAATCATAGCCGTCATCACCAAGCGGCCGTCTGAATCAATGTTGATTTTGCAGACGGCTGATTTGGCGGCTTGTCTGAGCTGCTCGGCGGGAATTCCGACTGCGGCCTCAAGTTTTCCTCCATGTTGGTTGATAGTCTCAACGTATTTGGGCAGGACTGAACTGGAACCATGCAGGACAATGGCAAAGCCGGGGATTCTGCATTCGATCTCTTCCAGAATATCGAAACGCAGCGGCGGCGGCACCAGTACTCCTTGCTCATTGCGACTACATTGAGAGGGTTTGAATTTGTAGGCGCCGTGTGAGGTGCCGATTGAGATAGCGAGAGAGTCGACTCCGGTTCTACGAACAAAATCTTCGACCTGCTCAGGATCGGTATAGATCGATTTGGCGGCTATCACATCATCTTCAATGCCGGCCAGTACGCCAAGTTCACCCTCAACTGAAACCTCGAAACGATGGGCATATTCAACGACCTTGGCGGTCAGGGCGATATTTTCTTCATAGGAGAGGTTAGAGCCGTCGATCATAACTGAAGAGAAACCGCTTTCAATACATGAAATACAGAGTTCGAGTGAATCACCATGGTCGAGATGGAGGGCTATTGGATTATTGTAGCCGGATTTGCGGGCCATGGCGACAGCTCCCTCGGCGAGGTAGCGGAGCAGGGTTTGATCGGCATATTTTCGGGCGCCGCTTGATACTTGAATGATAACCGGTGAGTTAGATTGTCCGCAACCATTAATTATCGCTTGAAGTTGTTCCATGTTGTTGAAATTGTAGGCCGGTATAGCATATCCACCTGCAAAAGCTTTTTTAAACATCTCGGTGGTGTTGACAAAGCCCAATTTTTTATAATCTACTACCATTGTCCTATACTCCTTTAAAAAATCTAATGTAACAATTCTCGGGCCTGTTTTCTAACTTTTTGTTGGTCGGCTTGCAGGTTGTCAATGATTGCCGTAAAAAAAGTTGGGTTTTTCTCTTTTTTTAGTTTTTCAGGGTGCAAGATGGTGGTGAAAATTGAGATTAACAGGGCTCCACTTAAAAGCAGGAGGGAAAATCCCGTCAAGTTGTAATTGAATTTGCCTGGCTTACTGTAGCTGTAGTCAGTAGAGTCTGAAGTTTGAGGGACAATAATGCCCCGATCAAGAAAATCAAGAGTGATACGGCAGGTGTTGAATTGGCCGAGTATGCTGCTGTTAAGAACTTCGCTCAAGCTACTCTTGCCGTTGAAAAGTTTATAGACCTTGTACTCATCTTTGTCGAACTGTTTTTTCAAACCTTCCTGAAATAGTGAGACATCTTCGGCTGAAGATTCATCGCTGTCTAAAGATAGGGTTGTTTCGTAAATTCTTTCCAGGGGTTGTAACCGCTTTTTCATGACCGCCATCTCATCGATCTGGCGCATCGCTTCCAAAATTATGAAATTAGTGTCTTGAGGCGGAAAAAAAGGGTTGGTTTTGACCTCACTGGTAGGAATAAATTTATAGCGTCCCTTGATCCATTGTAGAGTGATAATGAATGATTCTATCAAGCGCCGCAGGTTTAACTTCTCAAGCTCTTCCTGGCTGATAACCCCATTTTTTACAAGTGCTTTTTCCAGACTGTGAGCTGGGCTGGAACTGTGTCTTTCCAGAAAATAAAGAAAACGTTGTTCGTCAAGATACTCGCCCTTGACAAGGATGGTTTTCAGGTCAAGGGAGTGGCCGGGAAATTGACAGTTGAAATCAACCAAGCTACCTTCGGTGAATGACCATGAACTGCTGCCGTCATCTCCCTCAACACTCAAGATGCCACATTTTACCTGTTGAGTGATGAGCTGCATAACATCTGTCAGCTCAAAATTTTCGAGGTCGGCATTTAAGCCTTTGGCGGATGCCTGAGAAGGGTTCATGGCATGCTCCTTGTTGTGTTCCGGCGCTGCCGTTGGTATTTGTTTGAAGCCAGAACTGCGAGGTTAATGCACCAGATGACGAGCGGGGGAATAATTGTCAGCCATGATGTTGATGGGATGAATGGATCCATTATTCCAGTTTGACAAATTAGAAGATTATAAAGCCAGAGCAGGGTCGGGAGTAAGAAACATAGGGAGACTAAAAGGTTGTCGGTGATGAATTGGTGAAATCCGGGTAACAGGATACTGCCTGCGGTTAATATCAGAGTTCGTGTTCGGTGGCCGGGTTTGGGCGTTTCATCCAGTAAAGATGACGCTTTTAAACGGTCGCCGAGGCGGCAGGAGGGGCAGCTTTTCTCTTTATGTTTTTGATACGTAAAGAAAAGACGACCGCAGAGGGAACAGACTTTTCGATTCGTCGGGGCTATTTTGATTAGATAGGTAAATCCTCCCAGGGAGAGTATTATTAAAGCTAAATAGATGGTACTACCAGCACCGGGAAAAAGGATACAGCCCAGAAACTCCGGCATAAAAGTACCTTTTTTTGGTATGTCTTTGGCGTATTGGCGGTAGAAATTTTGGGGCAGAGTCATGAATATTAGTTTGTTGTGGTTTTGAACATTGAGCTCATCGCTCTCTGTTAGAGAATCGTTTAGGGTTGGATCTAATTTAAAAGCTTGTTCCAAAGCTTGTGCACTTTTTTTTAGGTCAAAAGATTGGCTGATATAGGTTTGGCTGAGGTTGTAATAGGGAACTCCGGAAGTTTT
>JAGGWR010000051.1 GCA_021163445.1 Candidatus Tharpella aukensis | reverse complement strand
TTCCGGTGATATTAAAGCCAGGTTGGGAACGACTCTTCATAAATTGGTGTTCCCGGTTGTAGATCTCGGGAGCGACATTCATGCCGGCAAAAAAGATCGGGTACTTACTTTTCGCCAGTGGCAGCATAACCTGTTCAACGGCGTTGTCGTCGAAGATAACCACCATATCGGGGTCGGTTGTGGTGACTGCCATGATTGCTGCTTGGCCTTGATGGTTGATCTCATCTTCTGAAAGGTAGGTCATGCGTGTATTCATAAAGTGGTGGGTGATGGCCAGATTTTTTCCATCCTCATAACCAGCCTTGGCGAGACCGGCAAGCATCCCTTTTTCGAGAATTGCACCACAGCCTTTACCCTCTTCATAGCTCTGAACAATCATCATCCGGAGCGGTTTTTCCGGACTCGGCAATGGCAGGGAGTTGTAAATGGTGTCGGCGGCGCCAAGAATTTCGGCGGGAATGGTGACTTTTAACTGTCGGGCTCTTTTGAGATTAAAGACGATGGCGTAACGATCCGCATCTTCAATCGGCAAGTCGCCAGCCGGGGTGCCGTTAAGGATTTGTGCAGCCTGGGCACCGGCTTGGGCTCCCATGGCTTTAAAATCGACGGCCGCGCTGCCGAAGAAACCGAGTCGGCAGAAAATATAGTTAATGGTCAGATCCGGTTTATGACAATGTTCAATGAGCCAAGGGATAATCTCGGGAACCGTGAAGGTTTTGCCGGTTTTATCTTTTAATCCGGTAAGAACCGGAAAATAGGCTCCGATTTCAGGGTCGTGGTTAATACGTTGGACGACCTCTTCGAGCTCTTGCCAGGTGCCGATCTGTTCTATGGAAAAATTTAAGGGAATCTCTTTGCCTGCTACCTCTTTTTCGAGCTGTTTAACCACGGCGTCACCGGTTGGCGTTTGGTCAACCAGAGCCACAACTTTTTTCAGACCAGGAATGATCTCTGTGATCAAAGCCAATGAGCGGGCGGCTTGTAGTTTTTCATAGATGCCGGTGACATTATAACCCGGCCGTTGGCGATTGTTCATGAAACGATTTTTTTTGTTGTAGAATTCGGGCCGACGGTTGAGGCCGGAAAAGACGATCTCGATGTCGCTGCCGACCAAGGGCAACATGACTTCGCGGGTGGCGTTATCATCCAGGATTACGACCAGGTCGAGGTCGGGTTGGGCTTGCCGGATCAGATGTAAAGCTTTTTTCCCCTGGATCGCCATGGCGGCCGGGGTGGTGTGGGTGCGCTTGGTGTCCATGTAATAGCGCTTAACCGTGAGGTTTTTGTTTTCAATAAAACCATGCCGGGCGAGCTCTTCCAGAAGGCCGTCTTCCTGGGGCTGGCTGCAGACCTCTCCCCGCTCATAACTGCTGACGAGAAATATATTTTTAGGTTGATTGTCAGCGGCAAAAAGCAGTGAGGGAATAAAAAAAGCACAGCTTGAATAAATCAGGAGTTTGGTGAATGAGAGACGCAGGATGTTGAATATGTTGGTCGGCAGATGTAACATGTCTCCTCCGAATAGTCTGATTTTGCAAGCTGTAAACTTTTTCTTCAACTTTTTTACGTCCCGCAGGAAGTTCCCTTGAGGTGCGAATACGTCAAGATTATACAATGTATATATTTATGTTAATTCCCGGCCAGGCTTTTGTCAATAATTTCTCTTAAATCGCGGGAGCATTGCGGCCTGGTTCCCAGTTTTTCGAGCTCCTTACGCATCAGGGTGCCGTATGGCGAAGTAAAACGCCGCCAGCGGCTGAAGGCTCCGGCCAGGCGGGCGGCGACCATCGGGTTGGTGCTGTCGAGAGTGGCAATCTCCCGGCCTAAAAGCCGGTAGCCGAAACCGTCTGTTTGATGAAAGGCGGATTGATTGGCGGCGGCAAATGTGCCGAGCAGAGCTCGAACCCGGTTTGGATTATTACGCCTAAAGTCGGGGTGGTGAGTCAGCTCTTCGACGCGCTGCGCCGTATCGGCGTGACGGGCCATGGCCTGGAGGGCAAACCAGCGATCACGCAGGAGTGGGTTATTTTCGCCGCGCCGGTAGAAATCGTCAAGTTCGGGCAGTTTATTGGTCGGATTGATTTCGATTAAACCGGAGAGTGCGGCGAGTCGGTCGGTCAGGTTGTCGGCGTTTAGATATTGTTGCTGGCAAAGTTCAAGCGCCGGGCCTTCAGAACCGAGAGTTGCAAGCCAATCAAGGGCAATATTTTTTAAGCGGCGCTGAGCCATCTCGGCCGGAATTGGGCGATATGGAGCAAAAGTATGATACTGATTGTAGAGCGCTTCAAGCTCAGTTTGACAACTTTGGGTGAGAGATTTTTTTAGGGCTTGTCGGGCTTGAAAAATTGCCTGTGGGTCAATTTCGTTGGCTTGTTCACCAATATAGATTTCACCGGGCAGGATCAAGAGCTCTGCGGTTCCATCGGCTTCGGCGGCAGACCACTTTTTACTGACAAGGGTGGCGAAGGTTTTAGTGAAAGCTTGGTCGCAGATTTCAGATGAAAGTTCATCAGTTTCACTCTTTTTATTTTTTTTACTATTTTTTGCGGGCTTTAAATTCTCCATCAGCTTGAAAATCTCGATTAAAGCCAGTTTTTGACCCGCTTCCCAGCGGCTGAAAGGATCACGGTCGTGGGTCAGGAGAAAAGCTAACTCCTCCTTGTCGTAGTTGCAGCTTGTCTGAACCGGGGCGGAAAAGCCGCGCAGGAGAGAAAGCACCGGCTTACGGTCGCAGTCTTGAAAACGAAACTCCTCTTTTTTCTGTTTGATCTCAAGAATCCGGCTACCGGCCGGAACCGAATTTGGTTCGTCGGCCAATCTTAACCCCAGCTCCCGGCCCTCGGGATCGAGCAGGGCAATAGCCAGCGGCAGATGCAGTGGGAGTTTTTCGGTCTGCCCCGGAGTCGGCGGGCAATCTTGAACAACTTCCAAAATAAATTCATTGGTTTGTGGTTGCCAGGTTTGGGTGATTGTCAGATTTGGCGTCCCGGCTTGGTCGTACCAGCGGCGAAATTGCTTAAGATCACAATCTCCGGCATCGGCCATGGCTTTAAGCAGATCTTCAATGGTTACGGCCTCGCCGTCATGGCGTTTAAAATAGATCTGCATCCCCTTTTTGAACGTTTTTTCGCCCAACAGGGTCTGCAGCATGCGGATAATTTCAGCCCCTTTTTCGTAAACCGTGCAGGTGTAGAAATTGTTGATCTCGACGTACTCTTTGGGTTGCACTGGGTGGGCCAAAGGCCCCGCATCTTCAGGAAATTGAAAATTGCGCAAGCGCCGGACTTCGCGAATCCGGCGGCCGCCGCCGGGGTAGGCTTGGGCCCCGTACTCCTGGTCGCGAAAAACGGTCAGTCCCTCTTTTAGGCTTAACTGAAACCAATCCCGGCAGGTGATCCGGTTACCGGTCCAGTTGTGCAGGTATTCATGGGCAATCACTCCTTCAATGGCCTCATAATCGCTGTCGGTCGCACTTTCGGGCTGGGCCAAAACATACTTTGAGTTGAAAATATTAAGGCCCTTGTTCTCCATCGCCCCAAAATTAAAATCATTAACAGCAACCACCTGATAGAGGTCAAGGTCATATTCGCGACCATACTCCTCTTCATCCCAGCGCATCGATTTTTTCAGTGCGGCGATGGCATGGGCGCACTTGTCACGGTTCTGATTCTCAACATGAAAGTGAATCGCGACTTTGCGCCCGGAAGCCGTAATAAAGCTATCTTTTAAGGTCGTCAGTTGGCCCGCAACCAGGGCAAAAAGGTAAGCCGGTTTCTTGAAAGGATCCTGCCAGACGGCAAAATGACGATTGTCGGCCAAGGAACCTTGATCAATCAAATTACCATT
>JAGGWR010000180.1 GCA_021163445.1 Candidatus Tharpella aukensis | reverse complement strand
GGAGTAAATGGCGGAGTAAATGGCGGAGTAAATGATCTACTCACCTATATCCAATCAAACCCGGGACAGAAAACAGACGAAATCAAACAAGCTTTACAAATTCCGCAACGCACTCTTGAACGCTATTTAAAAAAACTTCGGGATACAAACAGAATTGAATTTCGCGGCCCAGCAAAAACCGGCGGTTACTTTCCCGTCGGTTCAAACCGTTAAAACGATTGTAATGGAGATTGTGCTAAACAAGAAACGGGGTCTGACCCCCCCCCCTTTTTTTGGTCAGGTATTTCAACTTCTCCACATCATAAACATATTGGTACCGAAGTATTTGAGTCAACTGAAACATCCATAGTTGACGTGTTGGACGTGATTGTTAGCAAATTATGAAAGAGAAAAGAGAAAATGTTTTGTACTTAGAATTCGCTGCTCTTTTTCCTTTTTTATCCATTTATCCACCATTTACTTTGAGAATAATAAATGAATAAGGTGTCCCGGAATTCCCCGGAATTCAACGTCTGCTTGCCAATGTACCCGTGCTTTAAGAAGCGTGTACGCAATTGACAACTTGGGCGGAGTCGTATATGGGGTAGGCTTCTGAAGCAACTTACAATGCCGGTTTTGAAAAAACGGGGTCTGACTCCATTTTTATATGCATTTTTACATTTTTAATTACATTTTTATTCACTCGACAGTTGCCCGCTTTTGCGGATTTTTTTGAGGTGAAATGTTAGAAGGTAAAACTATTGCCGTGGTTGTGCCGGCCTATAATGAAGAGTTGCTGATTGCCAAGGTAATCGACAGTATGCCTGATTTTGTCGACCATGTTGTAGTCGTTGATGATTGTAGTATTGACCGAACGGTGGTTGAGGTTGAACGGTTACTCCCTGACGTACCTGGTTTGGTATTATTGCATCATGAGGAAAATTGCGGGGTCGGGACGGCAATTGCTACCGGATACATCTGGGCCCGTGATAATCAGATAGATGTTACAGCAGTAATGGCGGCCGATTTTCAGATGGATCCAGAAGATCTGCCTCGGATTGTAGAACCTGTATGCCGGAATGAGTGTGATTATACCAAAGGAAACCGTCTTTTTCGTGGTGAGTCGTGGGATATGATTCCTCACTATCGTTATATCGGGAATTCTTTTCTCTCGCTTTTCACCAAAATTGCTTCCGGGTATTGGCATATTGCCGACTCGCAGAGTGGTTATACGGCTATATCATTGGCGGCCTTGCAGCGTATTGACCTTGAGAATATCTATCCTCGATATGGAATGCCCAACGATTTGCTGATAAAACTCAATATCGGGCATTTTCGGGTGCGGGATATTTCGATCCGTCCGGTATACAATGTTGGGGAGAAGTCGGGTATTAAGGTACGTAAAGTAGTTTTTTCGATCTCATGGCTGTTGTTTAAAGGTTTTTGGCGGCGGATGTTTGAAAAATATGTTATCAGGGATTTTCATCCGCTTATTTTCTTTTATCTTTTGGGTGGTGTTTTCGGTCTAACCTTTTTAACTTTGGCATGCAGGATTTTTTATCTAAAGATGGTCTTTGGTTATTTTCCTCCGACGGCTACTCTGGCAACTATGTTCGCGTTTATCAGTGCCAGCCAGTTTACCCTTTTTGCCATGTGGTTTGATATGGAAAACGGCAAGGAGTTAAAGTGAGGCTGAGGTTTAGGGGCGACGGAGGGCAAGAATAACCCTTTTCCCCTGGTTGATAATGAAATCACTGCTGGCTGAGTAGAGCCAGGCTCCTTTGGAGGAGGCCCATCTATTGGGGTGGGTGAGGATGCAAGTATCCCGGTAATGTCCTCGGTCTAAAAAAGAGATAAGATCATTGGTGCTTTCAAGGTTTGGCTGGAGATCAACATCCTGCTTTACCTGATCCCGGATATTATAGCGGTGGGGATTCCAGGTACGCCCGGTATCGGATAGATAAGTTACCTTCCGGTAGTCGATGGAGAGGTAGCATTCTCCGGCCAGGCCGAACTCTCTGAAATCCTTTTTTTGCCACAGGTTACGGTTGTCATGAGGAGAAAATGGTCGTCCGTGCATACTGATTGTGGCAATCGGGCACAAAGATCGAAATGTTGTCAGCTCTTCTTGAAATAGGGCGATGGCCTTCTCATGATTCCCCCGACATTTTGACAGGGTTTCATAATGATAGCCGATCTCATGTCCCATGGCATGGATTGCCTTGATAATGTCAGGGATATATACTCCTTTGATAAACCGGAAATAATAGCTTGCTTTGATACCCAGGCTATGTTCCAGGGTTGCCATGTTCAAGGCGGTCAGTGGTTGGCGATCAACATCATGGCGCAAGATGCAGGTTGGCGTATCTTCTTGTTTCTCGGTTAAATATTGATGGATGGTTCTAATTGCTACCGGTTTTTGCAGGATGGTTTTGCAGAGCTGCTCGTACATAGGTAGTGAAAAATCACTATACTGACAATTGTCTAATGAATTTTCGTTTTCTTGAGTCATCTGAATATGTCCATTGGGATAACTTTGTGGCTGAAAGCCCACAGGGAAGCATCTTTGCAACCAGTGGTTTTCTCAATGCCCTTGGCGTTCGTTACCGCATTGCGGTTCTTGATCATGGTGACGGGATTATCGCCGGGATTGTTTTAGCTGAAGGTGTTTTTGGGGCTTATACAAATCCCCTGTTTGCCAAGTATCTTGGAGTCCTTTTTCAGCCTGAAAAGGAAAATACGAAATATGTCTACAACTTGGCCAGGGAGCATAAATATATTGATGTTCTGATAAAACATATACAGAAGTATCGTTCTTTTGACTATTCATTTCATCCTAGCTTTACTAACTGGCTACCGTTTTATTGGGCCGGCTATCGCCAGGAAACTCGTTATACGTACCGCTTTCCTGCTATCAACAATATTGAATTTCTGTTGGACAATACACACTCAAGAGTTCGGAGAAACCTGCGTAAGGCTGAAAGGAATAATGTTACGTTTTGTTCAACCGTTGACCCCTTAAGTTTTTATAAGATAAACCAGCTCACTTTTGAGCGGCAAGGAGGAAAAGCTCCCTTCAGTTACCGAACATTAACACATTTATATAGAGGACTTAGTAAAAAAGAGCAAATGCATTTGCTCGGGGTCAAAAATCAAGCTGGTCGATTATTGGCTGTGGCAGGAGTTGTTAACGATAATAAATGTAGTTACCTTCTTTTCAATGGGATGGATCATCGGCTGTCGGATGTCGGGGCCAATACCAAGTTAATAGTAGAAACATTTAATTATTGTAGTAAGTTGGCCCCCATGTTAGATTTTGAAGGGTCGATGATTAGAGGCATAGAGTCATTCTATCAATCCTTTGGCGCGATTCAAACCCCATATTTCGTCATCCATCGACCAACATTAAGAGTGTTCGCTAAAAGGTACGGGATTAAAATCTACAAAAAACTCAAGTATGGCCGCTAGAAAATAGATGAAATTATTACTAGGACTGCAAAGCTTGATTGGCAATGCTGGGATATTGCGCTGGCTTGATAAAAAAGTGTGCGCTTCTGATTGTGGGTTGCCGCCAGACCCTATTTTTATTATTGGTGCTCCCAGAGTCGGGTCAACGGTATTATTTCAATCTCTTATTGCCAAGTATCATATGGCGTATCTCAGCAATATCCACTCACTTTTTTTCAGTCAATCCTGTTTAGCGGACATTCTTGTGAGAACCATTGCATCTTGTGGTTTTCACCACCACCATACGTTGAAAAGTGATTTTGGTTTTACATCGGGTCTGCTAGGGCCATCTGAGGCCGGTTCTACTTTTCGATATTGGTTTGGTGATGCTGATTTTTCTCTTAATGACCATGTGACGGATTGTCAACAAGTTCACTCAACTGTTGCAACGCTGTGTGAATCACTAGCAGGACCTTTTATTAGTAAGAATCTTTTCAATAGTATGAGGCTTAAAGAAATACTGAAATGTTTTCCCAATGCTTTTCTAGTGTGGATGCAGCGTGATCATGCATCCACAGCTCAAAGTATTTTGAAAATGCGCAAGGCTATCCATGGAACAGATAAAAAATGGGTCAGTGTTGAAGTTCCAAATCAACAAGAAATACTAAAACTTTCCCCTGAAGAACAGGTATTGCAGCAAATTGTAGAGATAGAAAGTTATATCGAGGACATTTTTTCTTGCCATAATAAAGAAAGAAAAATTGTTATTCAGTATAAATCGTTTTGCTCGAACCCTGAAAAAAAAATTGATGGAATTATAAAAAAATACTCAGTAATATCTGGTTGCAAAGTTTCTATTCGAGATGATTTTTGTTCTTCCATTTTTGATCAGGTTAATTTTTAGTAACTATTCAGCTACCCCGGAATTTGCTGAAATGTATCAATATATGGTGCTTTTTTACTTACGCTGAATAATTACAATTTTTTAGTGAGCTGTTTAGTATGTTGAAAGATGTGGCTAATTCTGAGAAGTATGCAGATAGTGGTAAAATAGGAAATTGTCTGATAGGGAATTTTTATAAGTCCTGTTTTGGGTTGCTTGGAACTATAAAAAAAGATATTGATAATGTTTTAGAAGTTGGTTCCGGCGAAGGCATTTCGACACAATATTTACATTCTTTTCTTGGCAATGAGGTTATCTATGAAGCCTCGGAGTTTCGTGAGAATAGAATTGTAATGATAAAAAAACGGAACCCTCTTGTTAATGTTAGTCAAGAGACGATATACTCTTTGTCGAAAAAGTCTAAATCAATAGATTTGTTAGTTTGCCTAGAGGTGTTGGAGCATCTTGAAAATCCTCAAAAAGCTCTTGAAGAACTGGCACGTGTTGCAACAAAATATGTCCTGATTTCGACTCCACGTGAGCCTTTGTGGAGCTGGCTTAATATTTGTCGGGGTAAATATATTTCTAATTTTGGCAACACTCCATCCCATATTCAGCGGTGGTCTTCCAATGGCTTAGCCAAGGAGGTTGCACCTTGGTTTGAATTGTTCTCTATGCGAAAACCTCTGCCTTGGTCAGTTTTGCTTCTAAAGCCGAAAGTTTAATTGGTTTTTTGTATGATTATTAAGTTATGTTGTTTTTTTTCACAAGACTATAACCATTATTCTGGCTTGGGATATCCTGAATCAGTATGAAATTACAACAATCTAAAATACTCTCCTTTGCTCTGTCGGCGTCCTTACTTATTCTCATTTTGATTATTGCCGTCTATAATCGGAAAACTCTTATTCAGGTTATGGGGCAGGCTGATCTCTGGTGGATCGGCATGGGCTTAGGGTGCTATTCTTTAAATTATGTGACTCGTGCCTATCGATTGCGGATGCTCTCCCAAAAACATGTATCTTTTTTTCCGGCTGCCGTAAAATCAT
Organism: Candidatus Tharpella aukensis; assembly: GCA_021163445.1. GTDB lineage: Bacteria > Desulfobacterota > Anaeroferrophillalia > Anaeroferrophillales > Tharpellaceae > Tharpella > Tharpella aukensis. The sequence continues at coordinate 3,102 of JAGGWR010000180.1, read as the reverse complement.
CCTGTCTACATGGTTCTTACTCCTATTTTCTTCCATTAAGAAGTGGGGATCTATCATTACCGTTGCTCCTGCGTTTTAATGCCGGGTTGCCTCTGGCGCAGGGCGGCACTATTCTTTTTCGGGCTCGACTTCTTGATCTGTTTTCCTTGGGGTTGTTACTCTGCGGAGCCTCACTTTTTTCTGCGCCACAACTGCAGCCTTTTGTCAGGGGGATTTTTATTCTCTCAGGAGTTGGTTTGCTGGTTTTGCCGTATGGGGTTATTTTTCTTTTGAAGAGTGGAAATAACCGGTTGATAAATGCCCTGAGCAAACGAGTCGGGGATTTGACACTTACTTACCCATCTTTCAGGGAAATGCTTGTCAGTTTAGCCGTTTGGTTCTGGACGGGTTGTACCACTTTTTGTGTAATAAAGTCTTTAGCAATTCCCTTAAATTTTATGGATGTCTGGTTTTTTGCTGCGATTCAGCTTCCTCTGCAACTATTTCCTCTTCAAGGGGTGGCCAATGACGGTAACCATGAAGCGGGTTGGTTGGCGGCACTTAGCCTGTTAGGGATTACTCCGGCGGAAGGCTTGCCGTTGTCGATGGCCTCTCATGTTATTTTCATATGCTATGTCGCCGTGCTTGGCAGTATCGCCCTAATGCTGCCGTCACCGCAACCACCTGCCAAACCAGACAAGATCGTTGCCACGTAATATTATACGGTCTGCCTTCTGATAATCGGGGAGGGATAGGGGATAGGGGACGTTGTTGACAAACTCAACTAACTTCGCAATGTTGGCACATATGCAATCTCAGTACTGCCAGCCAGGCCCTAACTAACAAAGGTTGATTTATAGTTTTGACGAATTATATTTCAACCCGCTCCCAGGCAAAATCGGCAAGGTTTTTCTCGTCGGCGTTGAAATCGATGCCGACGAGATAGATCGTTTTCCCGGAGCCGAGAAACTTTTCATGGTAGCCTTTGGCTTTTACCTGGGCTAAAGCCTGACCTTCGCCATCGACCTTGAATTCGATGATATAGATGTATTCATTTAGCTTGATGGTTAGATCAATCCTCCCCTTGTTGGTTACATCCTCAGGTGTCAAATTGAGTCCAAGGCTGGTAAAATAGGCGCAGATGACACTGGCGTAGTAGCCTTCATAACTGCTGATTGTATTGTTGACGTAGTTGTTGTATGGAATGGAAGCAAAGAGAGCTCGGAGAAGTTTTTCTAAAGTTTTAAAATCAGCCTCTTTCAGGCAGGCCAACAAACTCTTTTTAAAGGGTAATACATTGCTCTCATTGGTTAGATAGCGAATGATAACATCGTTAAAGGAGATGGCTACCTCTTTATTGGGAAAACCCAACTCATACTCCTGACCAAAACCGACATCTTCCACACTCTTGATACTTAGATAACCAGTTTGAAAGAGAATTGGCTCAAGCTCAAGATTTTCAATGTCGTAGCTGTCGATAAGCATATCCGAGATTCGAAGATCGTTCAATTTGGGAATAAAAAAGTTTGATTGCTGGATAAGTTTTATCAAAAACGTCGGCGTACCGGTTGCAAACCAATAGCTTTTGAAGACCATACCATTTTCGATAAACAGCAGTATATCGAAGGGGTTGTAGACCGCTTTGCCGAGGAAATTATAACCGTTGTACCACTCTCTTACCTTTTCCATATCAGCCCCGGCAAGATGGCCTGCAAAGACAGTTTCGAGGTCGTTCTGGGTATAGCCGCAGATAGTAGCAAAACGATGCTCCAGACTTATGTCTCGCAGGTTGTTCAGCCCGCTGAAGACCGAAACTTTGCTGAACTTGCTGACTCCGGTAAGAAAAGCAAATTTTATATACTCATCGCTGTCTTTTATGGTCGTATAGAGATCACGTAAAACCTCCCGACCCTCTTTGGCAACCTCCGGCTGATCGAGATTATCAACGATCAGCTTGTCGTATTCATCGACTAAAACAACCACCTTCTGCCCGTATTTAGCTTCTGCCTTTTCGATTAATTCACGCAGGCAGACGCCGCCTTCTCCCGGGGCTTGGCATTTGACATGAAGCTGGTCGGTTGGCGGCGCTGAGGTAGGGGCAAATATTATTGTACGAACTTTTTTACCTCTGTAATAATTTGGAAGATTGAGGGCTCGGCTATGCCAATCACTTCTTCCCGTAGATGCTTATGGTGTGGGAAATTTTCCAGTTCAGGAAAATGTGGCGTATTGTCATAGCGAAAAACAAGATTGTTTTGTTTGTCTTGGAAGTGGTAGCGGGACCCTAAATGGGTTTGTAACCCTCTGTCATTAATTGTTGCCTCATTTATCTCCAACAGATGTCCATTTTGAAAACGAATCCTAATACGTAAGTTTATACGATTAATCGTTATGATTTCCTCCTCATAACGCTCAATATACGCATTTTTTAAGGTTCTAATAGTGGATTCAATCTGAGCAAGATATTGTGACAAAGTGTCAAGCAACATGTTGTAACCGGTGATCTATTTCATGTCTGATTAACACATAATGTTTGTAGGCATTAGCCCATTTCACAAAATCCGCAGTGTCCTCTAATTGTCCTTTGTTAAAATCGTCAAAAAAATCTTCGGAGATCTTTTGATAACGAGCCTCAAAAATACTAAGTTGCTTAGCTATGGCAACAAGAGCATCTACAGGTGAATCATATTCAATTCGTTGTTTACGCATTTTGCCTCCTTATCGGGGACACCCGCCGATTAAATTCAGACTAATTGGGACGACTAATTGGGGACTAATTGGGGTCAGAGTAAAATTAAATTTATCTCTTTTGAGAATCCTCTGTAAATTTTATCTGAGATCCTCAATTTCTTTTTCAGAGAATCCTGTTTTTACTTGTTAGCTTACGTTACGACATATCATTTTCAAGATCGATTGAAGTTCGTTTTTGCTGTTGTAGATACTGTTTATAATTCAAAGTCTGATTGCGCATTTTCGAGCCTCCTGCTCAATCAGTCGAGTATCATCTTCGTTAAAAATCACATCAATTCTCTGGTCGCCAATAGCTTTTTTTACCTGTGACAAAAACCTGATCTTTTTTTCAAAAAGATTGTTTTTGTCCTCCACCTCAATAAATAGATCAAT
>JAGGWR010000284.1 GCA_021163445.1 Candidatus Tharpella aukensis | reverse complement strand
TGGCTTGGGAATCACAGGCTCCCTGGAGCTACCGCACGGTCTGGTTTGATGAGAAACTTGGTAGTTGGGAAGATAAACGAAAACGTATGGCTGGCGTTTGTGTCAACTGCCATGGTAAGAGCTTTGTTGACATGTATCTGCTAAACGCCGACCTTACCAACCTCCAATATAATGAGATCCGCCGGGCATTTGTCTACTGGAACAAGAAATATACTGCCAGCGGCATCGTTAGCCGGATTGAGAAGGATGGCAAATTTTACTCTAACCCGGTAATCAACGGCTGGGATGAAAAGCCTGAACATTTGATGTACGATTCATGGCATCATGAAGGTCGACGTTTTCGCATGGGTGCGGAGATGATGGGTGCTGATTACACTAACTGGCATGGTCTCTGGGAACTCCAGCACAATATGATGGAGATGATTGAGTATGGAGCCAGCCATGGTGATGAAGAGGCTAAAGCCATCGCTGAAAGCACTAGCCCAACCAAGTTCATGACCTACAGACTCTATGACATCCCTGGCAATGAGTGGGGCATCGGCACCGAGAAGAACCGCCTACCGGTTCTCTACAAGCTTATTCCTGACTACTGGGAAAAGATCAAAGCCAATGTTGAAGAAGCCGTCAACCACGGTCTCCTGAGTAAAGATCAGTGGGATCTCTGGATGGAACGTTACAACAACAAGGAGCACTACATGGGTACTAAATATCCGCCACATCCGGTCTTTGAAGCTTACAAGGCGCGGAACAAAAAGGATCTGGAAAATTTGAGAAAACAGGCAATTGGCCTGAAATTGCCGTCAGTGGCACCTTATGATGATATCCACTAAACCTTAATCAAAAAAGGCGGGGGCCAAATGGCCCCCGCCTTATCCACTAACCTTACCCGGATTTACCGGAACCAAAATGTTAAATTGAACTTCATTGGATCAGGAAAAGAGATGAAAGTATTTACAAAAATTGTCGCTATTTTTCTCTTGGTTGCTTCTGCTTTTCTCCTGCCCGCAGGGGCTGAGAGCAAAAATTCAGAAGTTATGGCCGAAATTGATCAGCAAAAGATCACCAAGGCCGACTTTACCGCCTATCTGAGCCTTTTCAAAGACCAAGATAAATATCAAGCCACCACGGCCGCAGCCCGGGGGAAACTGCTCAACAATCTGATCGACCGCACTCTGTTGCTGGAGGAAGCTCGAAAACAGGGCTATTTCGAAGCTCCTGAACTTAAAAAACATGGCTCCCTTAACTCAATCGAACATGAAACTATCGTCTTGCGCAAACTCCTCACCGACCGGATCTCCAGACCGGCGACAATTGACGATGCAACCGTCAACACCTATCTTAAAACTCATTCCAATCTCACATTCGAACAAGCCCAGGAAAAATTAACTTCAGAACGTCAACTACAACTATTTCAGGAGTTGATGCAGAATCTGAAAAAAGAGCGAACGATTATTATCCATAAAGATGCCCTAAAAAACATCTAACTTAAACCCTAAGCTGGCTGAGCCGGAACCAAAAGACAAAACAAAATTTTCATTTTTACATTCTAAGAAAATTTCCCCCTCTCCGCACCTCTGTACCAGTAAGAGAAAAAAGCAGGAATCCCGCAAAGACGGCTCTGATGCGATCACCTTTTTCTCTCCGATCCCCTCTTTCAACTATGTTTCGGCCGGGGCCGGCTACCGGCTCTGCAAGCTGATGGGCGCTGCCGGACCTTTAAGTTTCTACGACTGGTATTGCGATCTTCCACCCGGCGAACCGATAACCTGGGCCTTTCAAACCGACGAATGTGAAGAGGCCGACTGGATCAACGCCAAACTTCTGATTTTTTGGGGTGCAAACGTCGCCGAATCGAGAATGGCGGCAGCCCGTTTAAACTCTATATCTGGGATCAAAAAAAGAGCCAGGCGGTGCTTGCACCGGGAACCATGGGCGACCAACGCGACAGCCTCGATTTTGCCGCTTTCAATCTGGATCCGGCCCTCGATTTTTCCGGCAACGTGACCCTTTCCGACGGTGAAAATGTTGAAATTCAGAGTGTTTTCACCCTCCTCCAGGAAGAGCTCAAGATTTACACGCCCGAAAAAGTTACGGAGATCACCAGTGTCGGGGCCAAAACCCTGAAATCCCTGGCTCACGACCTCTACACGATTAAACCGGCGATGATTGTCGAAGGCGGCGGCACCAACCACTGGTTCCATAACGATATCAACAACCGCTCAATGATTCTCCTGATGGCTCTAACCGGTAATGTCGGCAAAAGCGGCAGTGGTTTCAACCAGTATACCGGCCAATACAAGGTCTGGCTCAGCGGCCTGGGCAAATACGGCATGATTTTAAAAGCCCGCCCCCAGAACGGCACTCTTTTTGTCTGGGCGCACTACGACGCCCAACTCTGGCGGCTCGGGAAAAACTTCCCCGAACTGGCTACCGCGATTGAAAAAGGCACGATCACTAAATTGCCCAACGGGGTTGCGGTCAGCGCCGACCCCAAAACCGGCTGGGCTTACAACTACTATCTGCTGATTCAATCTTTAGCCAAAAAATGGATGCCGGTCTATCCCAAACCGCCGAAAAGGCCCAAAGCGATGATCATCTGGCGGGCCAATTTCCTTAACCAGGGCAAGAGTGGTCATCGAACCAAGGAGTGGTTTGCCGACGAAACACTGCTCGAACTAATCGTCAATATCGATTTTCGCGTAACCTCGACCGGTCTCTATTCGGATGTCATTCTACCGGCCGCGACCTGGTATGAAAAATTCGATATCGAAACCACGCCGATGCACCCCTACCTCCAGGCCCAGAGCGCATGTATCAAGCCCTTGTATGAATCGCGCACCGATTTTGATATTTTCAAGGATATGACTAGACGCCTGCAGGATGAGTCTAAAAAACTGGTGGCCAGTGGTGAATGGAATGGGAAATGGAACGATACGGAGAAGAAACAGGTCATCGATTTCACCACCATTTATGACAAATTCAGCGCCGGAGGTAAACTCGAAACCGACGTTCAAGCAGTAAAATTCATCCTTGAAAAGAGCCCGATGATGTATCCCAACCCGGATGAATATCGGCAGAACAAAAAGGCCTTCGCCCCCGAGATGCAAAAACTGATCGAAGGAAAACTTTTTACCGGTGATGTCTCCGGCTACCTGGACGGCCTCATCGAGCTTATCAAAGAGGCCCCGATTCCGTTCCCGGCAGCTCAATACAAACGCCCGCTGGTACCGTTTGCTGAAAACGTGGAGCAAAAACTCCCCTGGCCGGGTGGCGGCAAACTTGCCAGTGAAAAAGTCGAGGTCGCTCCCGGGGTTAAAATGCCCAAACTCTACGCCAAGAAGTTTCTTGGCATGATCGCTCCGAAAACCTTAACCGGCCGCCAGCAGTTCTACATCGATCACTCCTACTTCCTGGCTTCCCACAATGAACTGCCGATCTACCAGGAACCGGAATATGACCTGCTGCCGGACGGCAAGACCCCGGCTCCACTAAAATTCAACTCCCCCCACGGCCGTTGGGGTACGCATTCAACCTTCAGGGATATCGATGTCCTGTTACGCCTGCAGCGGGGTGAAGTAATCATCATGATGGGAACCGAGGATGCCGGTACGCGGGGGATTGTCGACGGTGACGTGGTTTCGGTTTTCAACCAGTACGGCAGGATGGTCTGTAAGGTGAAGGTTTCCCCCGACTCGCCCGACCTTGTCCTCGCCCCTCCATCTCCGATCTTTCCAATGAAAATCACATATGAACCTTGACATATCATTTATTACGTATATACTATGC
>JAGGWR010000249.1 GCA_021163445.1 Candidatus Tharpella aukensis | reverse complement strand
GCGGCTCGCATTGAATCCTGAGCCTGGTAGGCTACTTTAGGGGCGCATGACGATAGCGCAATTAGCGAGAAAAATAAAACAGTGCCGAAAAGGTACTTTTTCATAAAGTTTATGTTCCTGTGATTATATTTAAAAAACCGGTTTTCCAAATGCTTTATCGGCTTTTACCTGGGCTTCCTTATGTAATTTGGCATACATGCGTCCGACCTGTTTGCGATTCTTTTTTTCAAGAGCAGCCATCTCAATTTTGAGATTTTTAACTTTTAATTTCTCTCTGGCCGCTGCCTTGTTAATGGCAGAAATCTGTTTATTCCAGGAGCTGTTGAGTTTTTTTCTTAAACTCCTAATCGTGATTCCTGAGGCGCTGATCTCTTCGCGAGCCCGGGCTCCGGCTTCTTTGATGGTGGCGGAGTTGCGGGCAAATTTTTTGCGGGTTTTGGAGAATTGATTGAGGGTTTTGGTGAGTACGCCGATGCGTTTGATCAGGTTGGCGACTTGAGCTCCGAGCTGGATGTTTTGCCAGAAACTCCGATTATGATCACTTAACAATGAACTGAGTTTAGCCGCATGCAGGGCCATAATTCCAACATGTTTTGTTGCTTCGGCGGCAACCAAGCCACTTTGTTGATTGTATTTCTTGATTGCGGCTCCCATATCTCTTTCGGCCTGACCAAATTCAGCGGCAATTTTTTTGAATGTGTTTTCGGCGCCATTAAAGGCCAAATAGATATCCCCAACCCGTACGGTATAGGCTTGGAGTAGGGCATTCAGGGAACGATTTTGACTCTGTATCTGATCGGTGAAGCCAAAAGCGATCAATGGATTTTTAGTGATAACATTGTTGACTGAACGGCGCAGGTTGTGATTGGTTTTATTGTTTAATTTAATGGTCTCGGCTGCATCAACCAAGCCATCTATGGTTTTAATTTCAATCTGATTGAAAAGACGTATCTGGGAGATGCGCTTCTGCTTCGTGCGTTGGCAAAACTCTTTACTGGTGCAACCTCCCTGGCGATCAAGATCAATCAAATCGTTACTTAACTCGTAATAGCTTTTACCGAGGTTAAACCAAAGTGCGCCCTGCATCGCCTGATATGTGCGGATGCGGACAAAAACTTTTTCAACGTCACTCTCCATCTCCCGGGTTTTGGCGGCAATTTTTTCTCCCAGTTTAATCTGATCAAGGGCGCTGGCGATAAGATCTTCACCGCTGGTGACAACCACAACTCCACCATCGTCACTGGAAAAATTACCATCTGAGGATGGTGCGCCGCCCCCCAAGAGGGCCCCGCCGATTTTCCCCACTGAACCGACAACATCAAGCCATCCCGCATTAACTGGAGGAATAAAAAGGGTTAGAGAGAGAATTGCCACTACCAGAGTAAGCGATAATGAAATTTTCAAACGAAATTGCGACATTGTCTATCCTTGTGCTCATATTGATTAGTGAGTGCTTAACTCAGGTTCTGATGCACTCGCACCCCAATGGTACTTTCTTCAGGGAGTAAAAAGTTTCTATTTGAAACCGGCGTCAAAGATTACTTCGAGCCGGTTCGATCCTTTGGCCACACAGTGGAACGGAATCGTTTTGTTGACCGGTAACCGCCGTTTCAGTTGGGCTATAAGTTCATCGATGGGGCCATCATAGGTCAAGGTGTAGCAGAGGCAGGGTTGCTGTTGATCACACGACGACCAGCAACGTTCAATTGCAGTGACTCCCGGAGTTTGTGATAAAACCGGATATATACGATCCTGGTAGATCTCATTGAAGTGGTAAAAACATGCGGTTAGAGGTCGGGCTTCGTTTAAATGGTATGCCCCTCTGCGATCTCCTCCGGCACAGCCTTGCAGGATTATAAAGAAAAAGGCAAGAATCAGATAGGAAAAGTTTCGTTTCTCAAACACAAATTTCCTCCCGGATAAAAAAACGGCAAAAGCCGTTGGCACCACCTAGATAATGTGATACCAACGGCGAAGATAGTTACGTTTCAGGAAAAAAGAAAAAATTATTCGAAGCCGGGTTTGTTGCGTTTTCTGGCTTTGTAAGGATCATGGCGACCTGAAAATTCACGGTCACGCATTCTTTCGCGGTCGAAAACAAATTGAACCATACGGCTGGTGGCGCTGCCGGTTCTGATTCCCATGAGCAGGTTTACTTCAGCGGCGGTGTAACGGTAGGGAACGCCTTTTAAAGTCACTTCTCCTCCGGCATCCAGAACCTGATTGATCATTGTCATAATATTAGATTGCAGGCGGAAAGGATCGGTTCCTTCGTAGGTTACCCGCCAGGTTGACCAGCTCGCTTTAGGATTGTCGGGAACGACATTGGCGCCATAGCGTTTGGCTTCAAGAACGCCGGTTGCGGTATTGAGGACTTTGCCCATAACTTCAGCGGCCTCATATTCGGTCGCTCCATCAAGGCGAACTTCAAGGATGTTTTCATATTTTTCGAGGTTACGTTTCAGAGCTCCACCGGAACCGGAAGATGAACTGCTACCGACTACTGCGCTGCCGCCGCCGCCAGCGCCGCGCCCGGAACCGCCGCTCCAGGCGGTTAATTTACGGCCGACTACATCACCAACCTCTTTTTCACATTCGGCAATCGCATCATCACAATCACGGGCGGTTTCAACCCAGGTTTTAGAAACTCCGATTCCAAGATCATGTCCGGCGCTGTCGAAACCTTCACCATCAAGTCGGGCTTTGGCTTTGCAGAAGCCGTCTTGGGTCTGGCGAACCTTGACTCTAAGCCAGACGATATAGGCGGCATCAACGCCGTAGCGTTTGCAGACTTCCATACTGGCCATGGCGGAATCTTCGCGAGCTCGTTCCATAACCCGGTTGAATTCTCGTTCGCTGGCATCACGGGCAAAAGGATTGATAACCTCAAAATCGTGACGGACAAGCTGGTTGTTAATGAAACGCATCATCCGGCGAAAATGGAGGGTGGCATTGCCGCCATCATTGGCATCGCGGCCCTCTTCGACATAGAAAGGCAGAACCACAATTCTTTGTTGGGCTAATGCGGAGCTGGCGAAGGCCCCGAGAAGCAGACAGATTGTTAGCAGGCCGATAGTTAAAACTGATTTTTTTGAACTTACTCTTCGACTCATTGTTTTCCTCCTTGTTAAAATTGTTAAGTTACTGGATCGTTAATTATAAATATTTTACTTGAATCCTCCATCAAAATGAACTTCTATACGGCCCGGGCCGTTGCTGGTTAGACGAAAGTTGACACTTTTCGAGGTTCTTAGATATCGCTTGAGCCAGGCTGACATATCTTCGCGGGTGCCGTTGTACCAGATCTCGTAACAGAGACAGTCGGAGTCGGAGTCGGAGTCGCAAAGTTCATCCGCCCGCCGCAACCAGGTTACTCCGGGAGCCTGATTAAGAACCGGATAGATTCGGTCTCTCAGGGTTTGGGTGAAATCGTAGAAACATAAGTTTAGATCAGTGCTCGGGCCGCTCCAGGGTTCGCGGGCACGGATAACCTTATTCGGGTCTTTGCGTTTTACTCTTCTTTTGTGAATTGGGGCTTGGGGTTTGGTACCGTAGCGATAGCGCAGTTGATCGCCGGCAAAATAAGCTTTAGCCGTAAAACCGGAGACGTAGGTGCCGCTGCCGTCTTCTTTAACCAGGTTGCCATCTTGATCCTCAAGCGGGTCAGTGCGCCAGATAGCGCGCATGGCCAGGCTTAAGGTGTCGGATTTGACCGGTTGACTGATATCGACCATGAGAAATACTGTACCCGGCTCAAATTGTGGTAGTTCGACAGGTTTGAAAAGTTGTGAATGCCATTGGTAAAAGTCAACCTGTTGCAGGGCCGGGCCGAAATCCTGGCGGCTGACAACACAGGTGAATCCCCGGCGGCTGATCAGAGCTTGTTGCAGGGCGTTTTGAATCTCTTGCGTCAGGCCGGTCGGGTAGTGAGAAGAGGCTGTATAAAGAAGTACTTTAACTTCATGGTCGGCAACCATCTGGCCGCCCACCCGCAAACCATTACGGTACGCTTCGCTAAGTTCTGAGGTCAGGCTGTACGCGAGGCGATCCAAAGAGGAGTAAGGCCTCTCTTCCAATCCTTCAGGAAAAGGGTTACGATTGGCGGCGGCATAGTGAAGTTGACGAGCCAGGCTATCCTGACCAAATCCTAAAGGGCCGCTGGCGACAACTCCGGTTAGACCCTGGCCGTCAGCATGGCGGGCTGTAATTGTGGCGTTGACCCGGTCTAATACCGTGTCGGCGGCAATTTCAACCTGGTAAATGATGGCTGAGCGTAAGCGCTGTCGCCGATCCAGGGGTTGGTTTTGAAAACTTAAAGCGTGTCCGGCCCGTAATTCAAACCAGTTCTGGCGAGAAAGCTTAAAAATATCATGTGATTCCCGCAGGCGGGTCTCCAGGCGTTCACAAAGCAACTCTTCCAGGCGGCTGAAATATTCACCCTGCATGGCCGAACCGGGAACAATCGCCGCCGGAGCTATTTCATTGGAGGAAAAACGTTGGTCAGAGAGGAGATCATCAAGCAGGAGGTCAACTCTTTGATCAAGCAGCCGTTCCGCTTGAGTCGGGGCGTAATCAACCGGCGTCATGCCGGCACAGGCGGTCAGCAGTAAAGCCAGAGATGTAAGGAGCAAGAAACGTAAAGCTTTCATATCTAACCTCACTTTTAATTAATAAATTTATGTTGTTTGTACTGATAAATGAGATATTGTCAAATTTTTCAAAAAAGCGCAACTAAAATTTTTATTCAAAACCTCGATTCGGGCAATCCGACCAGCGTTGGTAATGGTGACGTTGGTGCGGCCATGGGGATTTATGGCTTTTGGCAAAGGTTTGAGTCTGGATAAAACGTAAACTGCGGCTGGTTGCTTGCCAGGGCTTAATCGCTTTTAAAGCGGTTAGTTCAGAGGCGCTCAAAGTGATTTCAGAACCGTTGACAACGTGGACAGCCGGGTCGTTGTTAGTAATTGCCTTAAGACGGTTGTAGATTTCACTTTCAAGAGCAAAGGGGGTAGTGTCGGTGAACGTAATCTTCCATTCAACAGAGCAGGCCTGTGGAGATTTTGGGTCAAGATTAAGGTGGCAGCGTCGGGCCTCAATAACTCCGGGGGTGGTTTTGACCAAGTTGTGGAAAAGTTCAGTCAGCTCATATGAGGTGACGCCCTGCAATTTAAGGGTGATGACTTCCTTTTGGCTCTCCAGGCTCTGTTTTAAGAGACCGCCGTTAACCGATTCATTAGCATCTGAAGATGCATGGCTCGATTGAGTTGTCATTCCTAGTGGCAGAATCAGGGACAAAACAACAAAAAACGTTATAGTCGATTTTACCAGGCAGGGCAAGTATTCTCTTAATAATTTTTTCATTTAATCCTCCGAATAGAACAATATATTGATAGTGCGATATCTAGTGCGCGACCGAAAATCGCCAATTTTCTCGATTGCGGCGTTAGGCGAAGATTTTAATCCTCGGAATACTCAGTGTATGCCTGCGGTTAAAATCTGAGCCTGCCTTGCACTCAAG
>JAGGWR010000335.1 GCA_021163445.1 Candidatus Tharpella aukensis | reverse complement strand
TCGCAACCGCCTGACCAAGAACTGCAGTATCAAGAGTAGTCAGGTAGGTAACCCATGCAGCTCGATCAGTCGTGGGAGTTCCTGTATCCGTCCGCGTATAGGTCGCATTTGCCGGATAGAGCATCTCAGCCGGTGTGATATCGCGCAGGGTGTTATTATCACCAGCATTGGCAGAGCTTTCCGGATAAAACAGAACCGGCAGAGCAATACTAGCGGTACCTTCACGGTTTTTAAGATTAGGATGGAAATCGGTCGGGGTTGTCCCACCCAGCTTGGTAAACGGTGTTACCTGGGTAGCAGGGTCTGAATCAGTAACAGAATCAAAAGTCAGATCCATTGCATCACCCTGAAGGGCGTAGTTACGGTCAAAAAAGGCACCGGGGTCATGACAATCAGCACAGGCATGACCGAGGGCATAACTGGACGGGGAGACATTATGGTTGACTTTGAAAGCCACAGCCAGGGAGGAGAGCAGGTTATTGGAACCGGTAACACCCCACTTGGCGTCCAAAGCTGTGTTCAAAGCATCAATCCGATCTCCGATGATTGCACTATCTACAGTACCATGATTGTCCTCGATCATGTTAGTCCAGCCATTGGCTATATTGACATCAAGGATATCAGTCATCAACAGAGCATCCATACCATCCAACTGGCCGTCACCATTGATATCAATAGCAGCATTCTTATCGCGCCAGAACAGGGTGGTCAGAACATTGGCTGAATAGACTTTGCCCATATGCCAGGCGTAGGAGATATTGGTATCGGTACCATCAAACATCATACGATGGACGTACTGATTCTCATGGTCAGCCAGGCGGCCATCAATATCGGCACCGCTGGCATCAACCACGGCCCCGCCGGTATTCCAGGATTCAGTCGAAGCTTTGCGCACATGACAAACCGTACACTCAAGAATGTCGAGATGGCTAGCATTGGCAATACCAGCGCCATCAGTTTGACAAATCTGGGCCGTAAAACCTAAAGCCTGATGACGGGCGGTCGGATCGGGAGCACCGAAATCATTGCTGTATTCACCCAGATCAGCATCCCAACCGGCTTTCAGGTGACAATCGGCACAGGTTTTAATCGTGCCTTTGGTAGCACCCCAGATTGAACTATAAGGTGCCTGGCCCCGGGCCGGATCACATTGACCCAAAGCGGAGCTCGAAGGATCGCCGCTAGTCCCGATTTCGGAACCGACTTTACCCTCATGACAGCCCATGCAGCCTAAGACTGTATGAACGTCATAATTAGGATCATTTTTCCAGTTGTCACCACGTTTTTTCCAGTCAACCGCACCATGATTAAAGTGACAGAAGGCACAGTTGTCGCTGGGTGGCGTCGCTTTAAGATTGGCGATAATGGTTGAACCAAAACTTAAGTTGGTACCATCACTGACGACCATATCATTATAATAAACATCGGAACCATAACCGGCTGAACCAAAAGCCACATTATTCTGATCGGCAACGCCGGCGCCTACCGCGCGGGAGGCATCAAACTTGGCGGCCCGCAGCATATCGCGGCGGTCAACGTAGTCATAGTCCTTGAGGTGGCAAAGGAAACAATCCATCTCAATAACGCCGAGCTGAGCAAAGTCAGCTTCCTGAATTTCCAATAAATCACCATCGTTATCGACATCGAAGGTATCGACGAAGTAGTTGAAAGCGGTGTAGTCAGCACCTGAAAAGGTTCGCGCATTAGTCAGATGTGTAAAACCATTGGTGTAGAATTCACGCAACGATACGCGATCATCCAGGTTCGGGGCCGAGACATATTCCATCGCCCCGCCGCCGACGTGGCACTCGGCACAGTCCTGCATCATACCGGGAACTGAAAGATCGACACGTTTTGTGAAGTCGCTCAAATCAGCATAGGCGAAAGGCTCCATACCGAGTTCAAATTTGTCCCCACCCGGAGCGTCAGCAAAAATATGCGCCAACTGGCGCGCTGACGGCGGTCACCACTTACCGAAATGGCCGGGGCTCTGCAAAGCCCATGGTTTTGCAGAGGCGGAATTCCACTCAGCCAGCTGATTAGCACCAAGCTGGGCGTGAAAAGAGTGTTTCTCGATCTCATCATAACTCAAAAGATCTGGATAATTGGCTTTATCACCATGGCAGGCGCCGCAGGTGGTCTGGTAGCTGAATACCGGAGCCACAACCGAACCGTTATCAGGAACCGGAGCACCAGTAGCATCCAACAGCGCAATATTCGGATGCGCCGCCAAACTGGTTCCGACCAGTCCAAAGATCAGACATGCTGCCAGTAGCATCATGACTGAAAACATTGATTTATTGTATCTCTTCATATTACTATATCCTCCATGAAATTACTTGTAACAGTTGGTCACCGACAAAAATTTTACTTTCTTGATTTTTTCCGCCGGTCACGAACAGAAAAACCGAAACTAACTTTTCTCTTTTTTGGTTTATCCTCCTTTTCGGGGCGGTCATCTCTTTTTAAGTCGCATGGGGGTGCAAGATGAAAAGGTCAACCACAATTACATTGTCAAAAAGACTGTTCGTACGAGATGGTATTCAGCATAAAGCATGCCAGCATAGAGTTTGATCAAAAATTCACATAATTCTGCTCGGGTTCATTGATAAAAGATAATCATATCAACAAACGATGGCAATCATCACAAGTTTCATGGAAATAGATATTGATTACGACGGAAATGGGTTTTTGGGGATTTAGCCCAACCACCACCACTTGACGATGGGGTATTTAACCCAAAACAAGAGACGGTGGTCAGGGGGAAAGGTGGAGAGGGATATAGCGCATTCAAAACAGTTCAAAGTTCGGGGTTCAAAGTTCAAGGGTTTAAACTTTGAACCCCGAACTTTACTATCAGCGTTCGGTACGGCCGGGGTGGCCCATGTAGAGGTTGAGGCGGTAGGCTTTGGTTCGGGCCAGGAAATCGGCATAGTCAGCGAGGATTTTTTCCCGTTTTTTACCTTTTTTCTTTTTCAATAATTTGCCGAATTTGGCCAGAGCGGGTTCTACCTCCTCGGTTTGATAGCGCTGCAGCTCTTCATCGGCTGCGGTAAAGAAACGTTTAATGACGGAGCCCGCATGACACTGTTCGCAGACGGCGGTCATACTCTGCCGGAAAGCAGATTGACCTTCCCGCTCCGGAGTTTGGGGATGAGTCAGCAGGTGAGAAAGGCGCTCAGCCGGATTATGAATGGTAATCAAGCCCAATCCGGCACCGTTGAAATGACAGAGAGCGCAGGTCGGGGCTGTATTTTGGGTGGCGTCACAATAGAAATAGGGACGCTCCAAATTGCGACGATTACCTTCATCACGATAAGCCAAGCCGTGCAGAGAACGGGCGTAAATTTCAGCCTCGGGATACATACGACCGTCGTGACAGGAGAGACAGGCTTCGGGTTGACGGGCGCTGGCCGCAGAAAAACGGTGGCGGCCGTGGCAGATGGCGCAGTTTCCGGGACTTTTGTCAGGGTTAATGCGCCCGGCCCCACTATTGGGCCAGGTGGCAGGTGTCGGACGGCGATCTTCGCCGATGGCAATACGGCCGCCGTGACAGGCCCGACATTCGCTAAAGCCAGACTCTTTATAGGGTTCAATTAAGGGATAACGAGGATCATCAGATTGCATCTCCTCAAGATTAGTCAGAGCTTTAGCGTGGGCGGTTTTGCCAAAGCCGCGAATCGCTTCCTTATGGCAGCGGCCGCAACGCAGGGGGCTGACCACGGTACGAATATGAAAACGGCCGGCATGGAGAAAGCTGTCTTTATCCGACATATAAGCGCCGTGACAATCGTTGCAGCCGATACCAAGGCGGGCATGACTGCTCAAAACCCATTCTTCAAAGATACCCGGCGTCTCCTGGCGGTGGCAATCGATACAATAGCCATCCTTACCCAAAATTTTGGCGCGGTCGCGGGGCACGCGGGGTTCGACATCGGGCAGCGGCTTCCGGGCGGCCCGAGCCGCGGCCGCCGCTTTCAGAGCGACTTCGGGGATTTGCTGGTTTTTGGTGTCTTGGGGTTCTGCAGCTAGGGCTGAAGCTAAGAAGATGAAGGTAAGAAGCATTGAGAGAAGGATAGTTTTGACTGTATTGCGCATTTTAGGTTTCTCCTGAAATTGATATTCTGTAAATGCTAAATGAACGAACCGTTACGTTACTAAGGATAACGGCGAACTTTGCTTCGCCCTCTCAACCGGGGACAGAGCTCAGCCCGCTTAGGGCTAAAAGCCCTCGCTGGAGGTCTGTCCCCACATCGAGATAATTCGAGGATGGCACAATAACGCACGATATCAGAACTTCTAAGTAACTACTCGTAACAGATTGAAATTATTGAACTAATATTTTATGATAGTGGTACCATTTCATAGCCCAAGCTCTTTGCTTTTTTATGTAAATTTTT
>JAGGWR010000077.1 GCA_021163445.1 Candidatus Tharpella aukensis | reverse complement strand
TAATCAGGAGAATGAAACTATGGATGATATGAGCAAGATTATCGATGATGCGGATGATGCCTTGTTGGTAAAAATGATAATAGATTCGTTCCGGAGAACCATGGTGCACTATGGCCAGTGGTTAGCTCAGGTAGAGCATCAGTTGGGAATGGAAAAGGCGATGGCGGTTGAAGCTAAGGTCTGGACTTCCAGTTTTGGGAACCAACTGAACCGTCTCGCTAAAATTTTCGGTTTTGAAGTCAAGGAAGGTGCTCCCGCATATCTGCAATCTCTGTCCCGGGAAGAGAAGCTTAATCTGCTTAAGAATCTTGGAGTTAACTGGCTGGCTAATGATGGTATCTGGTTTCAGGCAGTCGAAAATAAATACGGCATGAATGATGCCAAACGCTGTAATGACTCTTGCTGGACCAGGTATTCCCCATTTGAAGCTGAACGTATCAAAGAGCTGCTTGAATTGCCGGAAAACGGCGGCATCCCAGCTTTGAAAAAAGCTCTGGCTTACAGGATGTATGCTCTAATCAATAAACAGTCAATCGAAGATGTTAATGAAAATTGCATCATCTTTCGGATGAATGAGTGTCGGGTGCAGTTGGCAAGGAAACGTAAAGGAATGGAAGATTATCCTTGTAAATCCGTAGGGCTCGTTGAATACCCCTATTTTGCCCGGACAATTGATTCCAGAATTGAAACCGAATGTATTGGTTGTCCGCCGGATAAACACCCCAAAGATTGGTTTTGTGCCTGGAAATTTACTGTTGTAGAATAAGGAAATCTACCATGTCGAATAATATTTTGAAGTTTTCTATGAATCGTAGTACCAGCGTGGAAAAAATTAATGCTACCTGTTTGCGTTCAGTTTGTCGTTTACAGGACAGTTTTACGGATGCCGAGGTTGCCATTGAGGTAAAAATGCCGGATCTTGAAATAGTCGCCATCTCGGGTCATCTTCAACATGTTTATAACGATGAGGTCAAAAATCTTGATGAGCGTTTACAAAAAGTAATTGGCATTCGGGTTGGATCCGGCATGCTGAAAATCATTAAGGGCCTGATGGGCGAAGATAAGAATCTCGAACAACTGGTCTATATGGTGGAAGAGTGTTGTCACGGGGTGATCCTGACTTTGACTAAAAAAGTTTTATTGAAGGCCCCCGATGATGAGGCCGGCAAGTTTGCGTTCTACTCCAAGATGGTTAAAAAGAATATCCGTCTCTATGATCGGTGTGCGGGTTTTGCTAAGGGCACGCCGTTGGTCGCAGAGCTTGAGGCGGAGGAGGGTGGAGAAAAAGCATGATGTTGGAATTTATGCGCAATAAACTAGTCGATGTGGCCCGTCTCAATGAAGATACTCTGAGTATACATGGGGTTTTGGATGACTCCATTTATAATCTGGAACTCGACTTTAAAGTCAATATCAATGACCTGGTCTGTTCTGCGATTGAAGGACGTTGGTTGCGTTGGACAACCCCACAATGTCCTCAAGCCTTAACTTTTCTTAAAGAAGCTGATGGTTTTTGCCTAAGTGAAGGAATCGACAATAAAATCCATAAAACTGTTGGCCGGCGGGCCTGTCGCCATTTCGCCAACCTATTTATCGAATGCGCCTATGCGGCACGTGAAACCGTGAAGCTACTGCACTGGCAAGAAGCTGTCGAGAATGAACCTAGTCTCTCTTTCAAAGACTTTTTAGAGAAGGACTCAGTGGGAGGAATCCCCGCAGCTGATGTCATGGAGCCAGTTGAACCGGTCAAAAAACCGGAACCAATCACATCTCCGGTGGTATCCGAAAAATCATCTGGTGGTGTTTCCTCGGTAGCCGACGCGAGCTTCATTGGAAATGATGGTAAAAGTGACTCAACCGGTTTTGTTATCGATCTTCATCTGCATACTTCGCCAGCCTCACCATGTGCTTCATCTTCGGTTGATGCGATGATTAAAGAGGCAAAACGTATCGGACTTGATGGTATCTGCTTGAGTGATCACAATTACGTATGGTCGCCGGATGTGGTGCGGGATTTGCGGAAAAAACATGACTTTCTGGTTTTAAGGGCCAATGAGATTGTTACCGAGCAGGGTGATATGCTGGTCTATGGTTTTTATGAAGATGTTCAAGGTATCATAAAACTTGCGGAACTAAAAAAACGGGTTGCTGCTGTTGGTGGTTTTGTTGTTGCGGCCCATCCTTTTCGCGGATTTCTGACATTTGGTGCTGATGATGTGGGGTTAACGACAGAAAAAGCTATGGCCCGAGAGATGTTTAAATGGGTCGATGGAGTGGAAACCCTGAATGGCAAGGTAACGGCAACCGAGAACGGTTTGGCGCAGAATGTGGCCAAAGGTCTTGCCCTGACGGCAACTGGGGGCAGTGACGCTCATGATATTTCAACTGTAGGAACTTATGCGACCACTTTTGAACATGAGATCAACAGTGAAGAGGAGTTACTTTCCGCGCTAAAAGAAGGAAAATGTCGACCGGTGACTTTTCGTTAAGTTTACAGCTTTATCGGTGTATCTTCATAATTACAGACGTTGAGAACACCGCTCTATATCGCAAATGCTCTCTTCTTTTTTGGTGGGATGGAATGAATCTGTCCTCGATTGCTTGCGGTGGAAGGAGGGCAAAATGTCTATTTACAGGGGGAAATCTATGGAAACGAAGCAGGATTGGGAAAAAATAATCAGGCGTTTTGAGCGGCTTTTACGTTTGAAATCATTTCCGGTGGCCTTTAAAATGCTCGAGAAAAAAGAGGAGCTCGAATCTATCCCCTTTCTCCGACGCCCTCAGAGCAAAATGACAATGTGTCAAATGATTAACTTAGTGCGTAACTTTGACTGGAGTGTGGGAGCTGACCTGGATGATTTTCTTTTTTCTTCCTGTTCCTCGATCATTGGTCTTCAAGAGCTGCCTGAAACCCATAAAGATGGTACTTTCCGCAATATTATCTGGGTCGCGACTAAAGAAGATGGCCGTAAATTTGAAAAGGCAATTCCGCGTCTACCGGTAGGACGTTATGAAGCTTTGGCTATGGCGCCCTTGGTATACAACCCTTTTGAACCGGATATTGTGCTTATTTATGCCAACCCGGCTCAGATAATGATGTTGATTAACGCGATCCAGTTTTGTGACTATGAGGTGATGCAGTGTAGCTGTGTCGGGGAGTCCTCTTGTTCCGATGCTATTGTCCGTTGTTATCAGGAGGGAAAGGCTTCAGTGGGGATTCCATGTTATGGGGAACGTCGCTTTGGTCATGCCCAAGACGATGAGTTGGTAATGGGTATCCCGGCAGGCTTAATGGCGAAAGCACTGTCTGGATTAGAGGCTCTTTATCGACGGGGGGTTCGTTATCCGATCTGTTTCGCCGGGGCTGAATCGAATGTGACTCCGGTTTTCCCGTCAGCCTATCTCGGACTCGATGAGATGATGAAAAAAGTCAAAGGCGATGGTCAGCGCTTTTTGCTGGGGGTCACCGGTGGCATCGCCAGCGGTAAGAGCACAGTCTCTGAAATCCTTGGTGAGCTGGGTGCGCCACTGATCGATTTCGATTTGATTGCCCGCCAAGTCGTTGAACCTGGAACTCCGGGGTTGGCAAAAATTGTTGACTACTTTGGTTCTCAAGTTTTAGCTGATGATGGTTCTTTGGATCGCAAAAAACTCTCCGATATTGTTTTTGGCGATATGGAGAAGCGCAAAAAACTCGAAAACTTTACACACCCACCAATTTATGAGGAGTTTTTCAGGCAAGCTGAAGAAATTGCGGCCCAAAAACCAAACTCGATTATTCAGGTATCGGTTCCTTTGCTGATCGAGCTGAATCTGCAATATTTATTTGATAAACTGCTGGTTATTCATGTGCCAGCTGAGGTTCAAATAGAGCGCCTTGCCAAGCGTGATGGCATCAGTCAGGAAGAAGCGGCCAATATTCTCAAAGCTCAGCTGCCGATCGATGAAAAACTCCAATTTGCTGATTTTGTGGTTGATAATACTAAAGATCTTGCGTCTACCAGAGCTCAAATTAAGACAATATGGAAACGTTTACAAAAAGAGGCTATTTTTTCACGTAGCGGCCAAAAATAATTTCAAGCAAAACAAGGAGTCAAGTAAATGAAAAAACAATGGGACAATCCCCCAACCATGCAGATCGACACTGATAAAACGTTCCAAGCAACCATGAATACCAGCAAGGGAAGTATCGAATTGACCCTCTACCCTGCATATGCCCCGCAAACGGTAAATAATTTTATTTTCCTGGCCCGGGAAGGATTTTATGACAATATCACTTTTCACCGGGTCATCGCTGATTTCATGGTTCAG
>JAGGWR010000286.1 GCA_021163445.1 Candidatus Tharpella aukensis | reverse complement strand
TTGCACGAGCGGAATAACGGATATGATTAATCCGCTGACCCCGATAAGAAAGGCTTTCTCTTCTCTGGCAGTATTGATTAATTCTTCGAGCGGACAATTTTTCCCGCAGTCTACCACCCGATAACCATTTATAGTTAAAATTGTTTTTAGAATGTTTTTACCAAGATCATGGACGTCTCCTTCCAGAGTGGCTAGAACAATGGTACCTTTTGTGGGCGGCGGCATCGCACTAGCGGGAAACAATTCCTGCATAACCGAGGTTACGGCTCTGCCCGCCAGCATAACCTCTAATAAATTAAAATTTTCTACGGTGCACTTATTGCTCAGGCTTATCATTGCCGGTTCAATACATTCTGTAACAATAACCTCGGATTTAGCACCGCTCTCTATTAACTTTTTTGCTTCAATGATAGCCTGAGTTTTATCCCCATTTTTCAGCGCTTCAATGAGGCGCTCCATGTTTGTCGTATCTTTTCCTGTATTATCCATTCTTCACGCCTCCAAAATGGTTACTCATGGTTTGGCAAATTGGTACTATTCAACATGTCAGATTCTCGGCAGCCTCGCTCATTTTATTTTTGAAGTTCTTGCAAAACCATATTCAAAAAATTGAATATACAGGAGATTGCCGGTGAAACTCAAGAAGAGAATATCATGGTTGATGGGAATAGTCCAAAAAAGTCTTTTGCCCCCATCTTAATGAATGTTTCAATACCCATCTCACTGAGAATGAAAGATATATCGTAAATATGAGTAACGTTCCCTAAAACACAAATCACAATCTAACACAATACTCATTTTGCGATTTAAGCCCAGAAAACAATCCAATAAGCAAGTACGGTATTCCATGAAAAATCACCAGTTTGGAGTGTCGACCGCGTACCCTGGCGGGGAAGGCAACAATGAAGTTCAAAACAAACTTTCATATTTTACCATTGACAATAAAGATCAAGAGAAGTATCGCGTAGGTATCTGCCAATTATATCAAAGATTCATTAAAACCATCGACACCAGATAGATAGATAGATAGATAGATAGATAGATAGAAAACCTGGCCACCCTGCACCTTGACCTCCAAGCCGACAAAGAGGGATTTAAATGAAGACAATAACCCAGCTGAGCTGGATAAGAGACTTAACGGGATCAATTTCTTGTTTAAAAAACAAGAAATTTCCCTGTAAGTCTCTAAAATTAGGCACAATAATTATCGCCTGCACCTTTATGATCACCATCTTGGGCTGCGCCAATCATCTGGTTGCTGCTAACCAGAATATTCTTGCCGTCAGCAACCAGATGCCGACCATCAAGCTGACAACCCCTAAAGATCAGTCACTGCGCAACTATCTTGGGTTGCAGGAAAAAACGAGCTTCTCCGTAGAGGAGATTAAGTGCGAAATTCTGATCATTGAGATCTTCAGCATGTACTGTCCCCACTGCCAGAAAGATGCGCCCACTATTAATAAACTCTATGAGCTTATCGAAAGTGATGATAAAGTTGCCGGGCGGGTGAAACTAATCGGCATCGGAACGGGTAATTCCGCCTTCGAAATCGACATCTTCAAAAAGAAATACAAGATACCATTTCCACTCTTTGCCGATGCCGATTTTGCCATTCATGAAGATCTGGGAAATGTTCGCACCCCCTACTTTATCGGCATCTGTAATCAGAGCAAGATGAAAAATCGGATCTTCTTTTCCCAACTCGCCGGATTTAACGGCGCAGAAAAGTTTCTTGATAAAGTTTTAGAACGAGCAAACTGTAAATAGGAAGTAACTATTCAGCGTTAGAAAAGAAACGCCGTATATTGATGCATTTCAGCAAAATTTGGAGACAAAATGAAAAGAAAACTGGTGATTATCCTAGCCCTCATAATTGGCTTCTCGTTTATGATCAGTTTGCAGACTTTTGCCCTTACAGATAGTTTCCGTAACAGCATCTACAATCCCGGCCCGCTGAAACCGCTTGATAGTCTCCTCAAAGTCAAAGTTGGTGATAGCGCTCCGGGATTTAGCCTGCCCTCGGTCAGCGGCAAGATGATAAACCTTAGTGACTATCGCGGCAAAAAAATTGTCGTTCTCTCTTTCGTCCCGGCGGCCTGGACGCCGGTCTGCTCCGACCAGTGGCCGGGCTACAATATCGTCGAAGAGTTATTTAAAGAGCAAGATGCCGTGCTTTTGGGCATCACCGTCGACAACATTCCGTCCCTCTTTTCCTGGATCCAACAGATGGGTGACCTCTGGTTTCCCGTCCTCTCCGATTTCTGGCCGCATGGCGCAGTCGCCGACAGTTTCGGTCTGCTACGCACCGACGGCATGGCTGAAAGAGCTTTAGTAGTTATCGATAAAAATGGCATAATCAGCTACATCGGGGTTGGAGACATTAATGTCAGACCACCCCTGGAGATATTAATCGGCGAATTGCAAAAACTAAACTCCAAATAGACTGAACAAGACATAAAGTTTTTTGAAAGCGTTCGTTTCCTTCTGCCTTAGATTTTAGATCACATGAAAAGCGTCATTATCATCTTCTCTGTTTCATTCATGCTCTATGCAACTTTTTGTATTATCATGTATGCGACTCAGCGCCACCAGATCTATTTCCCTACACCACAATCACGAAACAGTCA
>JAGGWR010000118.1 GCA_021163445.1 Candidatus Tharpella aukensis | reverse complement strand
TTAAGGCCCCGGCAACAACCGCCATGCCCAACGGGTAGACCACATAGGGAGCGGTTGCCCGATTGGTTGAAATCAGCAGAACCCGGCTCATGGGGCGGCCTTCAAACCGGCACCGAAATTGCGCGATCTTTTGGGGTTGTAACGTTTGTAGGTGCCGTCAGCCATCTCGCGGGCGATAAGTTTTTTGAAGAGAGTCCCCATTTTGATCTGATAGCCGCCATCGGCATAAAATGTATCCCAGGCGTAGTGAAAAAGCTCTTGCAACTTGGTCGGGCTCATCTGTTTGGGTTGGAAGACGACTTTATCGGTGGTGTAGTCGATCCAGTTATTGTGCAGAATGCGTTTTTCCCGTTCGAGTTTTTCCCGTAAAGGGGTATGGAGAAAAGGGGTCAGAATTGTGAATTCGGCAACATCCAGGTTGATGCCCATGAGAAAATCGATGAGATTCCTGATGTAGGTTTCATCCTGATCATCGGTACCTAATAAAATTGTCCCTTCGACGCCGATACCGTGTTCCTGTAAGCGTTTAATCCGTCCGGCGATAACCGGGGAGGTGTCGATAATCGCCTGATAGACATACCAGCAGCCGGCTTCGGCGGCTAAGCTGACGACCTTTTCATCATCTAAAATCGGATGGGAGACCCACTTTTTCTTGAGCGGTATCATGGCTGTGAAAAGCTCGATCAGCCAATCACGATCCTGGGCTAAAGAGTTGTCAACGATAAAGAGGCGATTGTTGGGAATAGCTTCCATCTCGGCGATTACCTGTTTGATCGGCCGGGGCCGGAATTTACGGCCGCCGAGATAGGCGGTGCTGCAGGGGAAACAGTTGAATTTACAGCCTCGGGAAGCGTGTACCAGATCAAGCATCTGGACACCGCGATAGTTGTAAAGGTCGCGGTTTAAAATGTCACGGCGAGCCGGGCCGACCAAATCGATGTCGGGGTGATTATGGAGATAGTCATAGACGGGTTTGATGCGGCCCGCCTTAAAATCATCAATAACCTGGCCAAAACGGCCCTCGGATTCACCTAAGAAAACGCTGTCAGCATGGGTTTTCACCTCTTCTGTATGAAGCATCGTCGCAATTCCACCAAAGAGAACCGTTACTCCTTGATCCCGAAAACGGTCGGCAATGGCAAAAGCTCGCGGCAACTGACAGGTGAGCATTACCGAAAGGGCGACGAGGTCGGGTTTTTCGTTGAAATCAACCTCTTCAAGATTGTCGTCGGTGAATTTAAGTTCAACCTCTTCGGGTACGGTGGCGGCAAAAACCACCGGCCCGTGCGGCGGCAGGTGGAATTCGGTCTGCTGTTTCAATTTCGGCCAGCGGGGGTAGATCAATCTCATTTTCATATGTGATGAACCTTTATTTTTCACAAATCATTTTAATCAACGATAAAATATCAGTGCAAGTTTGGTTGTTGTAATAAAAACCATTCTTTTTGGGGTTACAACTTATGCTTGCATAACAAGAATTTCGCGTATTTCGCGAATTTCGCCCATTTTGCACTTTCTCCAAAACCAGAAAGAGCGCCCCAGAAAAAAATGGAGCTTTGATTGTTGTTTTTTCAAAGAGGTTACAGACTCCAACGATTACCACATCTTCATCGCCAAAACTGAGCTGTTCGAGGCCCAGACGCAGGGCGTCGCTACCGCTTGGTTGAGGCTCGATCAGGGCCAGGCTGACTCCTTCAACCGCAAAACGTAAGGCGGCCTCCCCTAAAAAACTGGTCGCCAGAGTATAGACGAAAAGTCCCGGACTGGCAAGACGGGGATTCTCCTGAACCGTTTTGTAGAAATTGTAATCGGTGCGCTTGCAGCTACTGGTAGTGGCGCAAATCAGGCCTAAGTCATGACTGTCAGTGGTTTGGGATGACTCTGTTTTGTGTCGATATCCGGCATCTTCCAGCGCCAAAGCCACGGCCGCAACTCCGATTTGGGAAAAAAGATCAAGGCGGCCAAAACGTGAACCTCCGTGCAGATTTTGTAAAACTGAGGTCGGTGGTTGAGGCTCACCAGCCTCCCAGAGCGGGGTTCCTCGATCCCGGCCCTGGCCCCATCCTGCCGCAGTCACCCAGCCAAATCCGGTAACCTGGGCATTTAGTTGACCTCTCTCTCTGGTGTTTTTCATTAACTTTGTACGACGCCATCATTGTTGGTTTGAGTTTTAATCGAACAGTTCACTATGCGAGCCCATATCAACAAGTTTCAGTAAACCACCATCAATTTTATAGATCAGGAGTAAATCGGGCTTAACATGACACTCGCGGAAGCTTGCATACTCCCCTTTGAGCGCATGGTCTCGATATTTTTCTTCCAGCACCACGTTTTGTAAAAGTTTATACACCACATCAATAAAAGCCTGGTCTTGATTGTCAGTTAGTTGTAATCTTTTATAGGATCTTTTGAACGTATTGGTTTTAAATAACTTATATTTCATTGCTTTAAGTCGTGCATTAAATCGTCAGCCGTCTCATGAAATGTTCCTCTGTTTTTATCTGCCTCTAACATGGCTGTTTGCAAACGTTGCGAAGGAAGTTTAATTTCAAACGGCATTCCGCCTTCAAGTCTTACCTTGTTCAAAAAGATGTTGATGGCATCTGACAATGTCAGATTATACTCTTCAAATATCTCTTTAGCACGATTCCATGCCACAGGGTCAACTCTAATAGATGTCTGTTTTCTAGCTCTCATGGTTATTCGCCCTCCTTTCTCTTTACCATACTTCAAATGAAGTTCAATGTCAATTCCTGCCTCTCCCCCCGGCCGCAGTCACCCAGCCTAAACCGGTAATTTGGGCGCTCAGTTGATTTGTCTTGGCGGTGTCTCCGATTGTATGGTAGTATTTTTCTCTCAGCTAGTTAATTTTCATTTCAGAAAATTGATAAAATTGATGGGGTCAAATCTTTATCCTTGACAGAGGTAATCATGTCAATGGTAAAGATTTGACCCCAACTGGTTTCTTGACCCCAACTGGTTTCCCTGATTTTAAGAGATTTACTGTGACAATCGGCAGGAGGATTATTGCGGGCAGTGTGAAAAACAAGAGATAGTATTTTATGATGATCGGCAAAGGTGACCTGATTGTCTCTCTGTATTGACGCATACGTTGTAACCTCTTAAGAATTGTCGTTCCTAAAAAGTTGTGGGGTATTGGATTTTTTTTAGGAATGCCATCATTTACTTAACGCAGAAATACCTCTATAATGGGTGTCGAAAATCAATGCAAAATCTTCATCCATAACAGAGACTTTCCATAAACCATAAAGTTGTCAAAAACGAAGTGATTGTGCAACTTTAAAAATCGTCCTCGCTATTTCGCTATTCCCGCCAGGCTGGGGCCGTTTATGACAAATTTAGATCTGTAATTTAACTAAAAAAGGAGAATTATGCTCTCATCAGAAATGCGGCAGGAACACGATGAAAATATTAGAACCTGTCTACTTAAATCTCGAAATTGCGCCCAGACCAGCTTTGCTGTTTTGCAGGAAAAGTTTGATCTTGATGGCGATACGGTGCTTAAGGCGCTTACTGCTTTTCCCGGCATCGCTCTTCGATGTGAAACCTGCGGCGCCGTAACCGGTGGGCTGATGGCATTGGGTCTTATTTTCGGGCGGGAAGAGCTTGATGATGAAAAAGGTTTTCAGAGAGCTGTAGTCATAGCCCGAACCTTCTGTCAGCGCTTTGAAAAAGAGCTGGGCAGTACAATGTGCGGTAACATCCAGGAATCTAAGTTCGGACGAACATTCGACTTGCTGGATCCTGAGCATCTGGAGGCCTGGGAGGCCGCAAACCCGATCGACAAATGTAGTGTCGTCGTCGGTATTGGGGTGCGGATTGCCGCAGAAATTATAGCGGAAAATCAATCTCCATAAGTTGTTATATGTTCCTTTACGATATTACCCCTATTTTTTGTAAGCTCATAATTATTTTCATATACAATACCCGCAATATTGGCAACCTAATAATCTTTTAACCCTTTTAATATCAACTTTTGCTAAATATTGTTTACTCTTGCAATATAATATGAATGGTTCTATGTAAAGACATTGTTTAATTTTATCAGTAAATCACGCATGACCAAATGAAAGGATTTTCTTTATCCTATGTCTTTTGCCGATTTTTCTCTGCTCTCGCTTGATTTTCTCCTCTTTGCACAAGAGGATTTTCCTCTGCCATCATTTAAAGGTTCAACCCTGCGTGGGGCTTTCGGTTATGCCTTCAAAAAAGCGGTCTGTATTACCCGCCATCAGCCGCAATGTGAAAACTGTATTCTCACCGCCAACTGCGCTTACAGCTATATTTTTGAAACCCCGCGCCCGGCCGGGGCCGAAGTGATGCGCAAATATGAAAAAGTACCGCATCCCTTTATCCTGCGCCCACCTCTGAACTCGGAGCGATTTATTAAAGCCGGTCAGGAACTTCCTTTCGGACTGGTTTTGATCGGTCGGGCTCGTGACTATCTGCCCTATTTTGTTCTGGTTATGGAAGAGTTAGCGGCTCGCGGGCTGGGTCGAGAGCGGGGTAAATGTATACTGCAACAAGTTTCCGGTAGCCGGGGAGGGGTTATTTATGATCGCGAAAATCGCGAACTGCTTCCGGCTCATGGCGAAACTGGCACCGATCTCATAAGTCGGGCCGGTAATTCACCAGATCAGCTCACAATCGAATTTCAAACCCCTCTGCGCCTGGTGCGAGAGCGTAAAATCATCAGAAAACTAACCTTTCAGGATATCTATCGCTCACTTTTGCGCAGACTTGCAATCTTGCAGCGTTTTCATTGTGATTTGACGCCGGAGATCGACTTTCTCGGCCTCATCGATCAGGCCGCCGCCATCACAACCGTCACGAACGAAACTTATTGGCAAGAGAGTCGCCGCTACTCAACCCGGCAAAAAACCAACATGTCAACCAGCGGCCTGGTCGGTCGCCTGACCTTTTCAGGCGACCTGAAGCCTTTCTGGCCGGTTCTGGTGTTGGGGACTTATGTCAACGTTGGCAAAAATACCAGTTTTGGTTTGGGGCGTTATCGAATTATTGAAGAAAATAAATAACGGCGAAGCAGAGTTCGCTGTTATTTATTGT
>JAGGWR010000305.1 GCA_021163445.1 Candidatus Tharpella aukensis | reverse complement strand
GCAAAATTATAGGTGTCGGAGGTGAACTTTTTGGCATTGGCGAAAATATAAAAGGCTCCGGTAGGCGGGACGGCGACGTGCAAGCCGATTTCGCGAACCCGTTGCAGCATGAAACGGCGGCGTTCATCATAGATTTTGCGCATTTTTTCGAGATCTTTGTCGACTTCAGGCGAAGTTAGAGCCGTAAGCGCCGCAACCTGGCCGAAATGGCTGGCCGAGATCATAAAGTTCTGTTGCAGGGTTTGCAGGGTGCGCATGAAACGAGGCGGCGCTATAAGGTAGCCTAAACGCCAGCCGGTCATAGCGTAGAGTTTGGAAAAGCCATTGAAAACAAAGGCGTTATCCGTGAATTCCAGGATTGAATGTTCCTCGCCTTCGTAAACCAGACCGTGGTAGATCTCATCGGAGAGCAGCGGGATACCCAAGGCGGCCAGTTCGCGCATGCGGTCGGCCTCTAAGAGATTGCCGGTCGGGTTGGCCGGTGAATTAATCATGATCGCTTTGGTTTGTGGCGAGATGCTTTTTTTCAAGGTCTGGGGTTCGTATTGAAAACCGTTATCCTCGTAGACGTTGATAAATTGCGGAGTGCCGTCACAATAAGAGATGAAATTGCCGTAACAGGCGTAGCCGGGATCGCTGACTATAACCTTGTCGCCGGGATTGAGTAGTGCGGCACAGGCCAGCATCAGGGCCGGAGAGGTACCGGAGGTGACAAGAACCTGTTCCGGGTTGATCTTAACCCTGTAGCGCTTCAAGTAGTAGTCGGCGATGGCTTGGCGTAACTCAAAGGTTCCCAAGCTGTGCGTATAGTGAGTTTTATCCGCTTCAAGGGCTTTTACCGCAGCATCCTTAATCACTTTTGGTGTCGGGAAATCGGGTTCACCTACCGCCAGATGGATAATTGACCGGCCTTTGCGCTCTAATTCCTGAGCTCGCTCCAGAATATCCATCGCCATAAATGGTTTCAAACCTGCCGCTTTATGGGAAAAATCTGTACTTTGCAAATCAATCACCTCTATTATTTTTGAATCACTTGCAGTAACTAATGGAGTTAAATTTAAAAATCAAGACTCAATTGGAAAAATACGGGTTCCAGCGCATTGTTTTAGCTTCGTTTATGTGCTATACGCGCCCGCACTTATTTTATGTTCATCAGGAGTGGAAATTATGTTTGCGACTGAAAAATTGATCAAAATGGCCCTCGAGGAAGATCTTGGTTCAGGTGATGTGACAACCCTTTCAACCATACCGCCGGGAACCCAAGCCCGCGCTCTGATCAAGGCCAAACAGGAGTGTGTGGCGTCCGGTATGCAGGTTTTAGGGTTGGTCTTTCGCACTCTCGACCCATCGCTTAAGATAGATGAGCGGGTTGCGGATGGGGATCAGCTAAAAGTCGGAGATCCGTTGATGCTGGTGACCGGCAATGCGGTCTCGATTCTGATGGCCGAACGCGTAGCTCTGAATTTTGTTCAGCGTCTTTGCGGGGTCTCCACTTTAACTGCCCGTTTTGTCGCTGCGGTTAAAGATTTTAAGGCTGAAATTGTTGATACTCGAAAAACGACGCCGGGTTGGCGCTCTCTTGAAAAATACGCAGTTCAGGTTGGCGGTGCGCGGAATCATCGGCATGGTCTTTTTGATGGAATTTTGATCAAGGATAATCATATCCAGGCATCGGGTTCGATTCTTAATGCGATTAATCATGCCCAGCGCGTGGCCCCGCATGGTTTGAAGATTGAGGTCGAGGCCGCAAATCTCGACGAGGTTAAAATGGCGGCCCGTTTTGGGGCTGACATTATTTTACTCGACAATATGGATGACGCGCTTTTACGAAAATCGGTTAATTTTGTCCGCGACGGGTTTCCGGCAATTAAACTTGAAGCTTCCGGTGGTATTGTCCTTGATAACGTGGCCCAGGTGGCAGCTTCCGGGGTTGATTTTATCTCGGTTGGGGCTTTGACGCATTCGGCACCAGCCATCGATATCTCGCTTGATCTGGTTTCGTGATAGAGCCTTTTCCCAGTCCTTGGGGGACTGAAGTAGGATTGTTTCAAAGCCTGGACTCAACTAGCCGCTATCTTTGGCAGCAAGCCCTTGATGGGGCTCCGCATGGATCGGTTGTGGTTGCCGATCAGCAGCTTTCGGGACGCGGTCGCCGGGGTCGGCAATGGCATTCACCGGCCGGGATGAATCTCTATTTTTCGGTGCTTTTGCGACCTCGGTTGCAACTTGATCTGGTGCCGCAACTCTCTTTGGTGACCGCCGCCGCTTTATGGAAGGCTCTTAGTGATGATTGTTTGGGTTTAAAGATTAAATGGCCCAATGATCTTCTCTGCCAAGGCCGAAAACTGGCGGGTATTCTGGCTGAGATGAAACCCGGAGCCGACGGGGCGGAATTTGTTATTGTCGGAGTCGGGCTTAATGTTAATGCTAAGGTTTCCGATTTTCCTCCCGAGTTGCAGGGTATGGTTACCTCTTTAAGCTGTGAATGCGGCAAAGATTTTGACCTTGCCGAACTTCTGCAGAAAATTTTGTCCGAGTTGGCATTTTTCGAAGAGATATTTTACCGAGAGGGCTTAAAAGGGTCAATTCGGGAGCTTATTAACCGTAATTTTTTCCTTGCTGAAAAAGATGTTGTCATCAACTCCGGCGACCATCGAAGAGCATGTCGAGCCCACTCGATTGATGATTCGGGCCGCCTTTTAGCAACTATTGAAGATGGTCAAAAAATGGCATTTGCGTCGGGCGAGGCCTGGCTGGAAAAAGGATTTTACAATGTTAGTGGTAATTGATGTTGGTAACACGCACACCGTTTTAGGTCTCTATCGAGATGATCTGATGCTTGATAATTGGCGCATCTCAACCTCTACGAGTCGGACTCGGGATGAGTATATAATTCTTCTGCATGAGTTTTTTCGTTCTCTCGATGCTGATCGCCGGGAGGTTTCCGGGATGATGATTGCCTGTGTCGTGCCCTTGGTGCTTAATGAGCTTTTGGGGCTGGCGAGTAAATATTTTTATTTTCGGCCGCTGGTGGTTGGCCCCGGTATTAAGACCGGCTTGCCGATTTTGCTCGACAATCCGCGTGAGGTTGGTGCTGATCGTATTGTTAACGCGGTTGCGGCCTACCAGAAATATAAACAGGCGATGGTGATTATCGATTTTGGTACGGCGACAACTTTTGATTGTGTCTCGGAAAAAGGAGAGTATATCGGCGGGGTTATCGCTCCCGGTATGCATATCTCGATGGAGGCTCTTTGTCAGCGAGCTTCGAAACTGCCTCGGGTCGAATTAATTCGTCCCCGTGACGTAGTTGGCAAAAATACGGTTCACTGTATGCAGTCGGGGATTGTTTATGGTTATCTCGCGCTGGTTGAAGGTCTGATTGCCCGGATTAAGGACGAATTAAAACTTGATCTTGTAGTTGTCGCTACCGGTGGACTGGCCAAAATTGTTGAAAGAGAGACTACAATTATTGATGATGTCGATGAACTACTCACGCTTAAAGGGTTAAAATACATTTATGATCTAAATAGTAGTAATAAATGACTTGACAAAGAAATGTAAATATAATATTTATTGTCAACTTATGGTAAACTTATTGTGTTCTTAGGTAGTCTTTGTGACTATAGAGAGTGCTAAATCTAGAATAGGTGGTACGAATATGAAATTAACAAGAGCTTCAGATTATGCGATTCGCGGGGTTGTCTATATGTCGATGCAGCCCGCAGGTTCGATTATTGTGATTCCCGAAGTCGCTCGGGAGATGGATGTGCCGGTTGGCTTTCTGGCGCGGATTTTTCAGAGTCTGAGCCGTTCTGGGATTGTGATTTCGCATCGTGGAAAAAAAGGTGGTTACTCGATGGCCCGCAAGCCGGAAGATGTGACGCTTTGCGATGTGGTTGAGGCGGTAGAGGGTGATATCAAGCTCAATATCTGTCTTGATGGTTATAATGTTTGTGATCGGATGAGTTTTTGCCCGGTTCGTAAAGAGCTGGCTCTTGTGCAGGAAGATTTGGTAAAAAGTCTGAAAAAAACCAATTTTGCCGACCTGGCCGCCAAAGAACAGGAGCACCGGGATACATTGAAATAAAATTTAAAGAGAGTAAATTTGAGCCCCACCCACTTTGCGGGGTGACCGGCTACCGACCGGCGGGGACTGGGTCTTACGGGTGTAACCGATAACCAATAGCCCGCGTAGAGTCAAATCATAACGTAACACCAGGGTTTATCCGCAGCCTGTCCCCCTCAAAGAGAGCGAAGCAAAGTTCGCAGCAGTTCGCTGTAACTTAACTTCTCCCCTCACTTTTCCAACATCTTCTGCAACTTTTCAAGTATAGTCAGGGCCTTAATCGGAGTTATTCGGTTAAGGTCCTGTTTTTTTATGACTTCTGCAACCTTGCTCTCCGCCGGGTTGTCCGATGGTGCCGCCGGAGGCGGCTCTAAAAAGGGTAAATAGCCGCTTTGTTGCCCTGCTGTCCGGCTCGTCTGCACACTCTTGCCGGTTATCCGCAGATTTCCGCCGGCCGCAATCTCGGCCGCTTCCAGGTTAGTCAGAATTTGTTGGGCTTTTTCCAGTACCGCTTGCGGAATTCCGGCCAGTTTCGCGACTTCAATTCCGTAACTGTGGTTGGTAGAGCCTTTGATGATGCGGCGTAAAAAGGTGATGCCGTCGTCTCGTTGCTGAACCGCGACATTGTAATTTTTGATTCGGGTTTTGATCAGTTCAAGTTCGCAAAGCTCATGGTAATGGGTGGCAAAGAGGGTCAAACTGCCCAGGTTTTCGTGGATCTCTTCGGCGATGGCCCAAGCTAGGCTTAAGCCATCAAAAGTGCTGGTGCCTCGACCAATCTCGTCGAGAATAATTAAACTTTTAGCGGTAGCCTGATGGAGAATGCGGGCCGTTTCAGTCATCTCAACCATGAAAGTTGAAAGACCCCGACTTAAATTGTCGGAAGCCCCGACTCTGGTGAAAATATGATCAAAAATACTTATCTTTGCCGCTTTCGCCGGGACAAAACCGCCCATCTGAGCCATCAAGGCAAAGAGTCCGTTTTGTCTGAGAAACGTAGATTTTCCAGCCATGTTGGGGCCCGTAATAATCCAGAGCTGTTCATCGTCACCACTGAGAGAGGTATCATTGGGGACAAAATTCTCGCTCAACGATTCAATCACCGGGTGCCGGCCATCTTCGATCTCCAGGATTTGTTGGTCGCTGATAATTTCGGGTCGGCAATAGTGGCGCTCGTCAGCAACTTCGGCGAGACTGCAGATGACATCAAAGAGGGTCAGGCGCAAGGCTGACTCCCGGATATGACCTATTTCCAGAGTGGCTTCCCGGCGTAAGCCGAGAAAAATCTCAAGCTCCAAGGTGTTGATTTTCTCTTCCGCACCTAAAATCTTCTCTTCGTACTCTTTTAATTCCGGCGTGATAAAACGATCGGCATTGGTCAAAGTCTGACGTCTTTGGTAATCTTGCGGAACCTGATCAAGGTTTCTTTTGGTTACCTCAATATAGTAACCGAAAACCCGGTTGAAACGGACTTTCAGGCCGTTGATGCCACTTCTCCCTTTCTCCTTTAGTTCATATTCAATGAGCCATTGTTTACCGCTTTTGCTGATTAAGCGCAGTTCGTCAAGATTAGCGTCGATGCCGTTGTTGATGAGCTTGCCTTCAGTAATTGAGATTGGTTGCTCAGGCAGGAGAAAACGCTCAATTTTTTCCGTTAGTTCTTTGAGCTCATGGAGCTCTTGCAGGGCCTGGTTAATCAGGACCGGCTGAATTGGCAGATTGTTGAGCAGTTTTTTGATCTCGGGTATCAGGCCTAAGGAGTCTTTGAGACTTAAAAGATCGCGGCCGGTGGCTTTGGCGGCGGCGAGGCGCCCGGCCAAGCGGTCTAGATCGTAGAGTTTTTTGAGTAGGGTTTGTAGTTGCAGGCGGCATCTTTTTTCTTCAAGCAGGGTTTGCACCGCATCGAGGCGCTGTTCAATAAGTTCTTTATCGAGCAGGGGAAAGAGGAGCCACTCCTTTAGCTGGCGACTTCCCATGCTGGTGCGGCAATGGTCGAGCACCCCAAGCAGACTTCCTTGTTTGCTATGTTCCTGGATGGTGCAGAGTAGCTCAAGATTAAAGATAACATTACGGTCGATCTGCATGAAGTTGCAGGGGCGATAGATGGTGATTCCCTGGATATGGTTGAGCTTGGCATTGGTCTGGGTCTCTTTGGCGTAGGCTAAAGCGGCTCCCGCCGCCCCGGCGCCCGGGCCAGCTAAATGCTGACCACCGAAACCATCCAGGTTGAGGGTGCCGAAATGCTGGCAGAGAAGTTTGCGGCCTTGTTCAGGAGAAAACGATTCACTCTCTTGCCGCAGCGTAAAATGGGCTTTAACAAATTGTTGACGAATCTCTCTTTGCCACTCCTGATCTTGACCCGTGCACGCCGGGGGCATGAGGATTTCAGTCGGATCGCAGCGTCCGAGTTCGTCGAGAAGGGTTTCTAAGTCGGAAAGTTCCGTAACCCTGAATTTCCCAGTGCTGACATCAAGCAGAGCCAGACCAAAGAGCTCAATTTTTTTCTCACTATGCGAGATCGCGGCGAGAAAATTGTCTTGATCGGGGGTTAAACTGTCACTTTCAAGATTAACTCCCGGCGTAATAATCTTGGTCACCTCGCGGCGAACCAAGCCTTTGGCCAG
Organism: Candidatus Tharpella aukensis; assembly: GCA_021163445.1. Taxonomy (GTDB): domain Bacteria; phylum Desulfobacterota; class Anaeroferrophillalia; order Anaeroferrophillales; family Tharpellaceae; genus Tharpella; species Tharpella aukensis. Next base: position 4,573 of record JAGGWR010000305.1, on the reverse strand, counting down.
TTTCGGGTCTTCAACCTGATCGCAGACAACAACTTTATGGCCAGCCTGAACCAAGGTTGCAATGTAGCCGGTTGCGGCATGGTGGGGAAAGCCGCACATCGGCACCGCATCATCATTTTTCTTGTTCCGGCTGGTCAGCGTAATTTTTAAAGTACGGGCCGCAATTGCGGCATCATCAAAAAAGATCTCATAAAAATCACCCATACGAAAGAGCAACAGTTTGTCAAGATGCTTCTCTTTGACGGACATATATTGCCGCAGCATAGGGGTCAATTTTTTGATTTGCGGCAGCTGATTTTCAGTTTCCATAGCTTACCCTTTTTATCAATCCTGTGCAGTTTCAATCGTCAAACTTCCTGATTCACTTCCATGTCGCCATTCAACTTTGACCGACCTAAGGTTTTTAGCTTTGCTGTGGCGGCGGAGTTTTTCGGCGGCGAGCGGGAGCTCTTTTTTATTACCTTTGAGGATTGCGATCGGGCCTGCCATATCGGCCAGGTGGAGAATGAAGTAGTTATGGTCGGCGGTTTTGAGGAGTTGCTGATTGTCGTCGTGATGGCGTCCGATAATGATAAAGTCCGAGGCTTTATCCAGCGGGTAAAAACGGCCGAATTTTAAGAGATTGAGATCGGTGGCTGTTGGGATTTCAGCTTCTTGATAGAGGGTTTTCACGCGTTTGGCAAAGCCCGGATCGGTGAGCAGGCAGCCTCCGGCCGGGGTCGGATAATTGGTGAGCTTCATTTTTTCGGCCAGGGCGATCTGGGGTTTGCGGCCGCGACCGCTGAAATCAAAAAGTTGTTCGCGGTCAATAAGGCCGCTTTCTTCGGCTTTGGTTGGAGTTAAGAGCTTGGCACTTAGAGGGCGCAGGAGCAGGCCTTCGGTGAGGCTCAGTTTTTCGATCCGGCGCATGGTGTCGCGGCGTTGGGAAAAGGGGCGTTGACCCACAACTTCGCCAGTAACGATACTTGCTGCTTGCCAGGTTTCAGCTAAAATTCTCGCTTGACTGAGCATCATGATTTTACAGTCAAGACAGGGGTTGAAATTTTTGCCATAGCCATATTGCGGTGCAGCGAGCATGTGCAGGTAGTCGTCAGTCAAATCGATGATTGAGAGATCTATGGCATAGGTGGATTTGACCTGGTCGCAGAATTTTGCCTCGTGGCCTTTGATCTCGTAGCCGAAAAAAGGGGTTATAAACTTTATGGCATGAACTTTAAGACCCTGTTGCTGGATAATTTTAATTGCCAGAATACTATCCAGCCCTTGTGAAAAAAGGGCGATAACTTGGGGTTTTTCGGTGATTTGGGGGATCATTAGTAATTTATTTCACTCTATCTCTGGTATCACAATCTCTCCGGCGCGCAAAAGTAGCGGCGGATCAACTCTTATATCAATGATTGTCGAAGGTTGCGGGTTTAGGTTTTGGTTGTCAGCAACGATCAGGAGATCGACGGATGCCAGAAGTTTCGGGTCGAGTTGGTCGGCCTTAGTAGTTGGTGGCTGATTGCTTAAATTGGCACTGGTGGAGATCAGGGGGAGGTGTGAGATCTTTGCCAGCTCAGCAACCAGCGGATGAGAGGACCAGCGTACGGCAATAGTGCCGTCTTTTCCAATGATGGCCGAAGGCAGGTTTTTCAAGCCCGGAAGAACCATGGTCAGGGCTCCCGGCCAGTACTTTTGGGCCAGGATCTGGGCCGTTTGCGGCCAACTCTGAACCAGTTTCTCCAGAGCTTGACGGCTGCCGATAAGAGTCGGAAACGGTTTATCCGGGTGACGTTTTTTTATTGCGGAAAGCCGTTCTCCAAGATCTATGTCGAGGGCATTACCGCCAATCGCATAAAAGGTCTCCGTCGGGTAGACAATAACACCCCCGGAGCGACAGATTGAATCAACCAGTTTAATGTTTTCCGCATGGCTGGATTCCGGAAAAGGGTAGTTAAGAGCTATCATCTATTGGAAGTTTTTACGACGCCATCCGGCGTTCCTGCAGGCGTTCATCCTTGCTTTCAACCCCTTGAGCCATTTTGTTGCGGTAATCAATAAGTTGTTGGGCTATTGCCGGGTTGTTGGAGGCCAGAATCTGCAGGGCGAAGAGGGCCGCATTGGTGGCTCCGGCTTTGCCGATGGCCATGCTTGCAACCGGGATTCCGGCCGGCATTTGCACTGTTGCCAAGAGGGCATCAATACCTTGTAGCGAGGTGGCGTTAAGTGGAATCCCGATGACTGGGAGCAGCGTATGACCGGCAACGACCCCGGCCAAATGGGCGGCGGCACCGGCACCGGCGATAATTACTTTGCAGCCTTTTTTCTCGGCCTCTCTGACGATGCGCAAGGTGCGCTCCGGGGTGCGATGGGCAGAAGAGACGCGGGCTTCAAAGAGGATTCCGAAGCGCTCAAGCATAATTGCTGCCTCACTCATGACCTCCCAGTCGGAGTCACTGCCCATAAGAATAAGGATGTCGATATTTTCCGGCATATTGTAATTCCTGTCCTGTAATTATTTAAGCCGTAGCGGGGAGTTTTGAACTTTGCTTCGCTCTCTTCAATGGGGTCAAAGCTTGACAACTGGCGGGTCATGGTTTCGAATTACGTGATCATCTCGGCCGCCAATTATCAAGCAATGACCCCAGCCGAGACAGGTTGGGCTTTTCTTTTTATATTCTCTTTAAAGCTTTTTTACCTATATCGGTGCGAAAATGAGCCCCTTCCCAGCTTATCTTTGAAACTGCGTGGTAGGCTTTTTCAATCGCTTTGGGGATGCCCTCACCAAGTGCCGTAACTCCTAAGACCCGGCCGCCGTTGGTGATGATTTTATCATCTTCATTTTTGGCCGTACCGGCGTGAAAGACCATTACATCTTTAAGTCTGCCAGCAAGATTTAAACCGGAGATTACCTTGCCGTTTTCATATTTATTGGGATAGCCGCCGGAAGCCATGGCGACACAGACCGCTGGTCTTTCATCCCATTCGACAATGGTTTTGGCGAGATGGCCGGAGATGCAGGCTTCAATAATTGGTAGAAGATCACTCTTTAAACGCATAAGAATTGGTTGAGTCTCCGGGTCACCGAAGCGGGCGTTGAATTCTAATACCTTGGGAATGCCATCCTTGATCATCAAACCGGCGTAGAGAATACCGCGAAATTTGCAACCTTCAGCAGCCATGGCTTTGACGGTTGGGATCATGATGTCATTCATGATTCGACGAAATAGGCCCTCGGAGATTACCGGGGCCGGGGAGTAGGCCCCCATGCCGCCGGTGTTGGGGCCTTTATCATCATCGAAAACCGGTTTGTGGTCTTGCGATGTGACCATGGGGACGACGATGTCACCATCGGTAAAAACGAGAAAGGAGGCTTCCTCGCCTTCGAGAAACTCTTCAATAATTATCTCTTTGCCGGCTTCACCGAAGGCCCGCCGCCGCATGATTTTGTTGATGGCGTCCTCGGCCTCTTCGACGGTTTGGGCGACAACGACCCCTTTGCCGGCGGCCAAACCATTGGCTTTAACAACAATCGGTGCGCCTTTTTTGTAGACATATTCAATGGCATCATCGAGATTGTCAAAGGAGGCAAAATCACCGGTCGGGATCTCATATTTTTTCATCAGGTTTTTGCAGAAGGTTTTGCTCCCTTCAAGTTCGGCTGCGGCCCGGTTGGGACCGAAAATCTTTAATTCCGCCGCTTCAAAGGCGTCGACAATCCCGGCGACCAGAGAGTCTTCAGGGCCAACAATCGTCAGATCAATCGTCTCGTTGCGGGCAAATTCCAGCAACCGTTCAATATCATCGGCATCAATCGGGACGCAGGTTGCTAAGGAAGCGATTCCGGCATTACCCGGAGCGCAGAAGATCTGCTCGACTTTGTTGCTCTGGGAAAGTTTCCAGACTAACGCATGCTCACGGCCGCCGCCGCCGACCACTAAAATTTTCATTTGTTACTACTCCTAATCCAAAAATGGTAGTTTGTTATTTTGCTGTCGCCCTGCTTCGCGTGGGGACAGGCTACGGGTAACCCTTGGTTTGTTTATGGTTTAACACTACACGAGTTATTGATAACCGGTAACTCCGTAAAACCCAGTCCCCGCCTTGTGGCAGAGTGGGCAACAAGCCCCCCCCCAGTAGTACTTCCTTCGGGTCGTAAAAAAAACGGGATGGCTAAGTAAAAATTTCGATAGACAAGCTGTTGTGGTTTTCCAGGCGCGAGACTATACAAGTAGTATGTCGAGTGTCTGGAAAACCACAACAGCGCAGGATATCGAAATTTTACGACGCCATCAATGTTTAAAATGGCGATTGCCGGTAAATATCATAACCATATTGTGTTCATTGGCTGCCGCTATGGCTTCGTCATCACGGTTGGAGCCGCCGGGTTGGATGATCGCGGTTACCCCAGCTTTAGCTGCGGCATCAATACCGTCGCGAAAGGGGAAGAAGGCATCGGAGGCGAGAACCGAGCCTGCGGTCGGCACCTGGGCTTTCATGACCGAAATATTAACCGAGTCAATGCGGCTCATCTGACCGGCGCCGACTCCGACCAGGCGGTTGTCGGCGGCTAGAACGATGGCGTTGGATT
>JAGGWR010000182.1 GCA_021163445.1 Candidatus Tharpella aukensis | reverse complement strand
GCCCATTTCCCTAAAGATGATTTCAGCCTGCGCCTCTTTGACGGCAGCGCCCTCTATGAACATGCCGATCCCCGCAAAGGAGAACATCCCGACTGGGGGACCCTGATCTTCAATTTCGGGCGCCCCGAAGTCGACAACTTCCTTGCTGCCAACGCCTATTTCTGGTTTGAGCAATACCACATCGACGGCCTCAGGGTTGATGCCGTCGCCTCAATGCTCTATCTCGATTACAGCCGCAAAGCCGGCGAGTGGCTGCCCAACCATCTCGGCGGTCGTGAGAATCTCGAAGCGATCGCTTTTTTAAGACGACTTAACAGCAACATCGAGAAACTCTATCCCGATCGTCTGATGATCGCCGAGGAGTCAACTAGCTGGCCGGGCGTCAGCCAAACGACGGAACTCGGCGGTCTAGGTTTCAGACATAAATGGAATATGGGCTGGATGAACGATACCCTTGATTTTTTCGCCATCGACCCCCTCTATCGCAGTTACCACCACAACCAGATCACCTTTTCATTAGTTTACGCCTTCAGCGAACACTTCCTGCTGCCCTTTTCACACGACGAGGTCGTCCATGGCAAAGGTTCACTCTTTACCAGAATGCCTGGTGATGAATGGCAAAAATTTGCTAATCTGCGCCTTTTATTAAGCTATCAGTTCACCCATCCTGGAAAAAAACTCCTCTTCATGGGCACTGAACTGGCCCCTGAAAAAGAGTGGAATTTTGCCGCAAGCCTGGACTGGCACCTGCTTGAAGAAGATCAAAGACGACAAAAATTCTTCCATTTCTGCCGTGACCTCATCCAACTCTACCGTCGCCTCCCGGCACTCTGGCAAAACGATGATGAAGATTACGGCTTTTCCTGGATAGATTGCCATGACCACAAAAATTCGATTCTCGTCTATCAGCGCCGTGGAAAAGATGGAGAACCGATCATCTGCATTCTCAACCTGACACCGTTGACCCATCATAACTATCGTATCGGCCTACCCTCTGCCGGCCACTACCGGGAACTGCTCAACTCCGATGCCGATCTCTATGGCGGCAGCAACCAAGGTAACCTCGGCGAGATTATCGGTGAAGAGCTTCCATTTCACAACCTGCCGGCCTCTACAGAGCTAACCATCCCCCCCTTGGGCGCTCTAATTTTAACCGCTGACCTAGCCGACAACAGCTTAAACCTTAACTAATTAAATTTTACACAAGCTACTAAAGATAGGAGGACTAATTGTTTTATTATTTTACACCGAAAAAACAAAAAACAAACTTGGTGTTTTGTGTAGATTAAAATTTAAAGGGAGGCGTTTTAAAGCTCTTTCCCCACTTCAATAATCGAGCTCTTTTTTATTGCAAAAACCGACTGGTCTTTCCAAAGCTTGTTACAATAACCCCTTTCTTGGCTCTGGTTGCAGCCACATAGAGCAGGGCTCTTTCATGGGTTTCAGTTTCCTTTAAGATCACCTGATCGGTTGATTGGTTCCAGCTGGTTTCCAGGGGGACTATGCCATCGTTGACTCCTGCGATAATAACCCGGTCGAACTCTAAACCCTTAACGCGGTGCATGGTGGCAAGGCGCACGCCTTTTTTTCTATGATCCTCGGCCTCGCTCCTACGGATGAAGCAGGTATCTTTTCCTTTGGCTTTTAGTGCCCCTTCATATTGCTTTAACAGGTTGTTTGTCCTAGCAACCAGACATACGCCGTTAATATCCCCATCACTCTTTTCAACTTGATCCAGGTAGTCAATAATCACATCCAGCTCTCGCTGAAATGATGAACAAGTTTTTATTATGGGCACCATCCCATGAAGAAGGGATTTGTACCCTTTATGATCATCAAGCTCACCATCAAGATCATCAAAATTCACGCCTTTGAGTAAATTGACCGCCCACCGCCGGTTTTCCTCAGTCGTGCGATAGTTGATTCTAAGTTTTCGGCCCCGCCCCTTGATATTAATACCACATTGTCCCAAAACAACCTTGTGGCGGTATATCCGTTGATGAGCATCGCCAACAATGAAAATATCATTTTTCTGTTCACCACCAGACACGATCTGCCGAATCAACCTGAAGGCCTGGGAACCCATGTCCTGGGCCTCATCAACAATTACGGCACGGTAGGGCAAAACATTCCCTTTTTTTTCCATCAACACCCGGGCATCCCGCATGGCATCATCAGGTTCTCGCAGATGATTTTCATTTAACAACACTCGATACTCTTCAAAAACCGGCCAGATTGCCTTTCTTTTTTTACGACTCAGTTGCACTCCGCGCCCAAGTCTGGATATCTTGGCATATTCAGAAAAAGAGGTGATCCCATTAGGTTGAATAACCCGCTTCCATTCTTCACGAAAGAAAGTGTCGGCCAGGCCCAGGTCACCATCAGTTAAAGACAATGCTTTTTCCCACAGAGGTGCAGTTTTGGCCCCATAGTCGATGCTGTAATTATAATCATTTTTTTTAAGGAATGCTGACACCCAACGGTCAAGGTTTATCACCTCAATGCGGCGCATTATATTGTCAGGACAGATTTTTTTAAGATTCTCTAAGATGTCCGCCGCAAGGTTTCGGGTAAAGGTGGTAAACAAAATTCTATCTTGATCTTTAGTGAAAATATTTTCAGCCAGATATTTTGCCCGGTGTATGGCCACTACAGTTTTCCCGGTTCCCGCTCCACCAAGTACTCGAACCGGGCCATTCCACTCCCTTTCGACTAAATTTCGCTGAGACGGATGCAGAAAAACCCGCCATTTTTCTAAAGGGGCTTTCAGAATTTCTTGCAGGATCAGATCATCATCAACCACAAAGAAATGGCGTTTACTATCAGGGTTTTCCAAGGCCTTCTCAAAGTCATTAATATTAATTTCTGAACCATCCTCAGATTTGCCCATCTCTCTGAAAACCTCTTCAAGAGAATAACCTTCACCGAGAAAAAAGAGGGCTTCATAAACCTCGGACGGCAACCTTTTTGCGGCTGCGTCAAGTTGATCCATGGTTGCAAAGCTACGGACAAGTGAAAGTTGGTCGGCGGGAACACCAAGTTTCAGCAAGTGTCGATCGCGTATAGATGAAAATATTTTTTCAGCCTTGTCTGATTTGGTCTCTGTTTGCGTTGCACCTGCTGGTTCAACCCGGTCAACTGATTGTTCCTCAACCTCGTAAATCTGCAAACAACCGGTCTCCGGGTTAATTTCACACACCTTGTTTTCGGCCCACTTATAGGCCTTATCATGATGATCTACCCATAAGAGCATGAAGATGTTTCCGGAATCAGGTTTTTTGACTATCCCACGGTATGTTTTATCAATCCGGACAGAGCGCAGGGTTTGATCCTTGAATGTGGCAATTTTTTCATAATTAATCCCAGCCGCCATTGGGTTTGCCCGAAATTTAGTGATAAATTCAAGCACCTTATTTTGCTGCTTGCCCGGGATTTTTGCAAACGCATTTAAAAAATCTGAGGCAATCGCAACCTTCACTCCACTGTTCATTGCAACCATTACTTTTTATCCCTCCTGCTTTGAGTGCAAGGAAATATATTTTTCCGGATTTTCAAGAACCTCTTGCATAGGATAGGCTCGCCATTTTTCCTTCTCAAACTGATTCAAACAAGTTAACTCATCATCAATTAAAAAGGCTATTTTCAGTCCCTCCCAGGCAAGTTCAGCAGAGGCAATAATCTCACCATCTACCCCGGCCAATTCGTACCCTGCTTCTGGAACCGGCCAGCCGTTCTCTTGCAGGCGGTGAAGCAGGCTGTGGAAGGTATTATCAGTTAGCTCCTCCACCTCATCCCATTCAACCTGGGCAGACGCTTGACCCACGGGTTGCTCCCGTCTTTCCGACGCAACGTCCACTTTATCCGCCAACAGTTTAATGCTGTCATAATAGTGATGTTTCAGGCCTTCGCTGGTAACAAAGAAGGCCGCTGGCAGAAATTGCAGATAATTAAAAAGCCGTAAAAAACCATTCCAGACGGGCTGAAACTCTTCCTTGTGCCGAGTATCTTCATCATCAGGCAAACAGCAGCCAAGACAGACACCCTTTGGCGGTGTTTTGGTCTCCTGTCCGAAACCAACATATTGCTTCAACTCAACCGAACCATTATCAGCCAAAGGTTCAAAAAGGCCATAGCGACAGAGGCCTTCTGTGTCATTTATCACTCCTGCCATCGCTTCCGGCAGATGCTCAGTGATTCCTTCTGTCCACTGGTTAACAGCTTCTGGGGACTCAAAACGTGTAGGATCCATTTGCAATAACGAATGGACAAAGGCATACATCTGCCATTGATCTGCATCCGGGTTCTGCAGAAAATAGATCAATAAATCAAAGCTTCTTTTTTTGTGTACTTCTTTCCAACCATCCAGGCCATAAATCCCCAACAACCTGTTAAAACCAGCTCCGGAAGGCATCATTGTAGGGTCAAGATAATCCCGATAGAAATTATTCAAGGTTTTGAATTTACATTCCACATCGTACCAGCTCAAAGACCAGACATGGAATTTGCCACTTTGGACAATTGCCATCCTCTGGGCCATATCTCGTCCAACCCGATCCCGGTGATATGTGTAACCGTCGAGAAAGACCACCACCGGTTTCATCCGATCATGCATGCGAGCTGATCGGATAACAAAGTCGGCCCGGGATGGAACCGTAACTCCATCAAGCTCTCCAAGTTCAACCTGTGGTTCTATATAATAGGCCTTTTCAGCTACTTTCAGAAAATAACCGGGCTTGCCATTGACCAAATCCTGAGTGAGCATGACTGGAAGTTCTTCAGAGCGAAGATTTTTCAGCGCTCCAATAAATCGGGCCTCCAACTCACTCTCAATAAAGGTATTAAGAGAAATGTTTTTAAGACTATCAGTCTTAACCAAACTCTCCCTATAACCTAAAATTTCGGCCAAGAGCTCAATGGCCGTATCTCTGGAAGTCTCCGGCATATTATAGCTGGAGCGATAGGCAAACAGGCATCGATAGCAGCCATCCTTGTCCTCTTCCTGGTTACAGGCACACGATTTCAAAAACTCAAAGGCTAACTCAAGTACTTCCATCAACTGGGCCTCAGAGCGCATCAACTGTTTTAGGTAGCCGGTACCGCCAGGCACAGTATCGTAAAGTACCAGATATTTGCGTTTGAATGATGAGTCAGGTAATGGCTCTTCATGAACCGTGGTTTGTAGATGGTCAATTTTGCCTCTGAATTTACGTTTCAGGCCGAGTTGAATTGCCGCAATAAAAGATTGAAGTTTACGATCGGCACCGGAAATAATTGATACCGGCAACAGGATACGGATGGCCTC
>JAGGWR010000353.1 GCA_021163445.1 Candidatus Tharpella aukensis | reverse complement strand
TCAATGCGGCTCATCTGACCGGCGCCGACTCCGACCAGGCGGTTGTCGGCGGCTAGAACGATGGCGTTGGATTTAACATGTTTGCAGATTTTCCAGGAAAACTGCAAGGTTGCAAACTCTTCATCTGAAGGTTCTCGCTCGCTGACAGTCAGCCACTTATCACTCGGGGCTTCTTTGAGGTCACGTTCCTGCAAAAGAAAACCACCGACAACTTTTTTGATCTCCAGGCCGCTGGCCTGAAACTTTTCAAGGAGTGGCGCTTCGAGCAGACGCAAGGCCTGCTTGGCTGCTAGAATCTCTAAAGCGGCTGCGCTGAAACCCGGAGCGATGATAGCTTCAAGAAAGGTTTCTGCTAAGATCGCAGCACTTTCTTTATCAACTTCACGGTTTAGGGCGACGATGCCGCCGAAAGCCGAAATCGGATCGCAGGCTCGGGCACGCTGGACAATTTCAGCCATTGTCGCCGAAGTTGAGGTTGCGGCCCCACAGGGGTTGGTGTGTTTGATGAAGACGGCGGTCGGTTCGGTAAATTCTTTAACCAGTTCGAAGGCAGCATTACTGTCTAAGATATTATTAAAGGAGAGCTCTTTGCCCTGAAGCTGTTTGGCATTGCTGATACAAGGTTCATCAATTTGTTCATCTTTATAGAAAGCGGCCCGCTGGTTGGGGTTTTCACCATAGCGCAGATCCTGGGCCTTGGCTCCCTGCCAGGTGAAAGTTTCGGGGAGAAAATATTGTTCCAGAGGGTGGGCATCCGGGCGCGGGAATCGGCCCAGATAGTTGGCAATGGCGGCATCGTAAGAAGCCGTGGACTGAAAAACTTTTTTGGCCAGAGAAAAATTGCTTTCCGGGCCCACGGCACCATTGTGAGCTTGCATTTCCGCAAGAATCGGGGCATAGTCTTCAGGGTCGATGATGACTGTGACCGCGCCGTAATTTTTGGCGGCTGAACGCAACATGGTGGGGCCGCCGATATCAATATTTTCAATAGCATCAGCAAATGCACAATCAGGTTTGGCGATGGTTTCAGCAAAAGGGTAGAGATTGACGACCACCATGTCGATCGGTTCGATGTTGTGCTCAGCCATTTTGGCGACATGCTCCGGCAGGTCGCGGCGGCCCAAAAGACCGCCATGGATTTTCGGATGCAGGGTTTTGACCCGTCCGTCAAGCATTTCGGGAAAACCGGTGTAGTCGGAAACTTCCATCACATCAAGGCCGCTGTCACGCAAAAGCCTGGCCGTGCCGCCGGTCGATAGGATGCGTACTCCTAAAGCAATCAGTTGCCGTGAAAATTCAACGATCCCTGTTTTATCGGAGACGCTTATCAGCGCCTGTTTGATAGTAGCCATAAGTTCTTTCCTTATTCCTTATTAATATTGGTCGTGAGTTCGAGAAAAAAGCGAAAAAGGTGAAATACCCAACCTGCGCCAAAATTGCAATAAAAATTTGATGGCTAAGTGAAAAGTTACTGTTTTTCTTTGAAACAGGAGGTTAATGATGCGGGAAGCTGAACTTTATACCAAATTATCGGAAAATCGGGTGCGTTGCGATCTTTGTGCGCATCTCTGCCGCCTGCGGCCGGGGCAGACCGGAATCTGCCGAGTGCGGCAGAATCTGGATGGTATCCTCTATACGCTGGTGGCTGATCGCGTGGTGGCCACGCATGTCGATCCGATTGAGAAGAAGCCTTTTTACCATGTCTATCCCGGATCTAAAAGTTATTCTTTGGCCGCACCCGGTTGTAACTTTCGTTGTCGACACTGCCAGAATCATGAGATTTCACAAATGCCGAGCGCCGAGAGACCGTTGGCCGGTCGCCGCCTGCAACCGGCGGAACTGGTTCGGGAAGCTCTGGCTAGCGGTTGTCGATCAATAGCCTATACTTACACAGAACCGACAGTCTATTTTGAGCTCATGACTGAAACAGCGGCTCTGGCGAGGGATCAGGGGCTACTCAATTTGATGGTCAGTAATGGTTACCTGACTGCCGCCGCCCGGCGTCGTTTACGATTTCTGATTCAAGGAGCCAATATTGATTTGAAAGCCTGGTCAGATAGTTTTTACCGGCGAATCTGCGGGGCCGCGAGTATGACCCCGGTGTTAGAGACGATCAGTGATTTTGTTGCCCATGGAATTTGGGTTGAAGTGACCACGCTGTTAATTCCCGGTTATAATGATAATGAAGCGGAACTTAAAGAGCTGGCCCGTTTCCTGGTCTCCGTGTCGCCATCGATCCCCTGGCATGTCACCGGTTTTTTTCCGACCTACCGTTTAACCGGGGTGCCGCCGACGCCGCCGGAGACCCTTAAAAAAGCTCGCGAGATCGGTCTTGCCGCCGGTCTGCACTACGTTTTTGAAGGCAATCGTCCCGGCGTCGGTGGGGAGAATACTGACTGTCATCACTGTGGTGAACTCTTGATTGAACGTTATGGTTTTAAGGTGGTTAATAATAAAATTTCTGCTAAACGCTGCCCGGTTTGCCAAACCGAAGTAGCCGGGATTTTTTGATTGCTTCATCTACTTGTTTTTTTTCCATTTTTGGGTTATTAAATGAGTTATTAATAAGGTGTTGATTTTTTCTGTGGTATCAACATTGATGCATTCGCACCCCAGGGGTATTTCCTTCGGGGCGTAATAAAGTAACGGGATGGCTAAGTAAAAATTTCGATAGACAAGATGATGTGGTTTTCCAGGCGCGAGACCATACATGTAGTATGTCGAGTGTCTGGGAAATCACATCATCGCAGGATATCGGAACTTTTTACGACGCCATCAACATTTTTACCTTAGTTACTTGATTGGGTTGCGGGCAAAGCCCGCCTTAGGTTTTTATGTCATCATCCTGTTTGCTCTTGACTGAGAGTGAAAAATTATCTTCGGATCTGGCCAAAGCTTTGCCAGCTGAGCTTGATCTGCAGATCTTTCCCCATCTTGAGGTGTCGGCGTCTCTTGCTAATGGTTTTTGTTTTGCCTTTGCATTGGTTGATTGCCGCGAAGATGGCGATGCCTCCTGGTCAAACTCTTTACAGGTTTTGAAAGAGGCTGGTTTAGAGGGTTTTCCGGTGATTGCAATCTGTCGCCGTGAAGCCCTGGCAGCAGTGCGCCGGGCTCTTCAGAGCGGGGCTGACAACTATCTCTTTGCCCCTTTGCGCAAACTGGAAACCAATCGCGTGATTGAGCAGTGTTTAAGCGGGGCTCGTTTTGTAACTGCATCCGGCAAGGCTTTGCCGCCGGATGAAATTTTGTTTGAGGAGGGGTTTTGCGGTTTTATCGGGGCCTCTGAACCCATGAAGGAGGTCTATCGGCAGCTTCTTAAGGTTGCACCGGCCGATAGCAGTGTTTTGATTCGGGGTGAGAGTGGAACCGGAAAAGAGCTCGCGGCCCGGGCTCTGCATGAGTTGGGGCGGCGTTGCCGGAACCCTTTTGTTCCGGTTAATTGCGGGGCCATTCCGCGAGATCTGCTTGAGTCGGAACTTTTCGGTTATATTAAAGGGGCTTTTACTGGGGCGCTTAATGACCGGGTCGGGCGGGTTGAGATGGCCGATGGCGGCACCATTTTTCTTGATGAGATCGGAGATATGGAGCCGCTTCTGCAGGTTAAAATCCTGCGCCTTTTACAGGAGAAGACGATTGAGCCTTTAGGTTGGTGCAAAGAACCTAAAAAAGTTAATGTCCGTATTATTTCAGCTACTAATCGCGACCTCGAAAAAGATATCGTCAGTGAACGATTTCGTGAGGATCTCTATTATCGTCTCAATGTGGTTCCTATAACCCTGCCTCCTTTGCGTGAGAGACCGGGTGATATTGGTGGTTTGGCGGAGTTTTTCCTGCGTCGTTTTAACTTAAACTTTGAGAATAGTGAACAGGTTTCAGGCATCACCCCTGAAACCTTATGGCTCTTGGAAAATTATCACTGGCCGGGCAATGTCAGAGAACTCGAAAATGTGATCGAGCGGGCAGCTGTGATGAAACCGGGCGGTTGGATTATGCCACTTGATCTGTCGGAGAAATTTTTTTCGTCCGAAAACGGAAAACCTGATAATGCTGAATCAAAAGCCGCAGCGGCCACTGTCACTTTACCGGCTGCCGGCCTCTCCTTGAAATCAGAAGTGACTCGTCTCGAAAAAGAGTTAATTGCCAAAGCCTTAGAGCGTACACATGGAGTTAAAGAACAGGCTGCCCGCTTGTTGCAGATAAACCGGACGACCTTGATTGAAAAAATTCGGCGCAATCAGCTTGAGGAGGAGAACTCTTGAGTTGGTGGAAAAAAAATACTTTTCAATTGCGTTCGGGGCATATCGTTTGGCTTTTATTGTTGCTTATGATCGGGCTGACACTGGTCGGCGTCGAGGCGGCATCGGCGATTGAACGTAATCGAAAAAACCTGCTTAAAATTCAGCTTAGAAGTGATACAAAGGGGGCCAAAAGCCGGGTCGTTATGCGTCTTAATCAGGGTGGTTACTATGAGACCGAAGAGGATCATGAAAACCGTAAACTGCTGATTAAACTTTTTGAATTCCATAACTTCGGGGCGGAACCGATCAAATTGCTTGATGATCCTCTGGTTAAAGGGGTTAATGTCAGCCAGCAGGAACAATATCTTGAAATAGCCATCTATCTCAAGATCGACAATTATAGTTTCAAAGTCTCTCTTTTTGAAACACCTGCGATGTGCGTGGTTGATATCAAGGCGACGGAGCCGCTAACCGAGGTCTCCCCCGTTCCCACGAAGCCTGAAGTTAAGGAAGAACCTGAATCTAAAGTCGCAACTGAACCGGAACCGGAACCGGAACCGGAAGTTAAGGCTCCTAAAGCTCAGCAACTACCGCCTCTACCTCCACCTCTTTCCAAACCTCGGCCTGAACCTCCGGTGCCTTCTAAACCTGTAGAGCCTGAACCCTTGCCGGCCGTGAAGAAAGCAGCTGTCGAGGATGTGGCCGCTGCCTCGAAAGATAAGTCTGAAAGTGGGCCGGTTGCTCCGCCAATAGAAGCGGTCGCTGCACCAGCAGAACCGGTTGCTGATCAGGAGAAAAAGTCGCCGACGATATTGCCGACGGAAAGTCCGATTCCCGAAGCAGAACCTAAAATAAAAGCAAAAGTAGAACCAAGAACAGAACCTGAAGCAAAACCTGAAGCAAAACCAAAAACAGAGCCCGAAGTAGAAGCAGAACCCACGACGGCGGCAAAAATTGACCCGGTAGCCGGCCAGGAGTTGTTCGATCAGGGTTTGAAAGCTTATCAGGAGGCGGACTATGTTGCAGCGGCGGAGTTTTTCAGTCAATTGATTGAGGCTTTTCCTGACTCCTCGCTTAATATTTCGTCTCGTTTCAGGCGTTTTGATGCTTTGGCTCAGGCCGCAATTATCGATAATGGTCAGCGCGACCGGATGGCCGCTGCGATTGATGAATTTCTGGTTGCAATACGGGCTCATGACGATCATTTTGAAG
>JAGGWR010000205.1 GCA_021163445.1 Candidatus Tharpella aukensis | reverse complement strand
GGTTTTGGCTCTGGGAGCCGTTTTAGGTTTTATCCTAACCCACGTTTTGCAAGGATGGTAGGTCTTTTTTGTTCAAGTGACAATCATAATATCTAAAAAGAAGGTAACATCATAACGCTGCGGGCAAGGCGAAGAAGTGCTCTTGAGGTGCGCTCTATTTAATGTGAGGCAAGGCTGGCAAAGGAAAACTGATGACTGAAGAGAAAAAAAATCCGCTGTTAAGCGGAATTATGGCGGGCTACTTGGTTATTCTGGCTCACATACTACTCGTCATTATCCTGGCGACAGCAGTGATTTTCATTCAGACGCTGTCAGAATATATCGAGTATGTTCTAGCCGGCGGGCTGCTGATTATTTTTGGCTCAGCCCTGTTTTTCTATCGCATATTGAAACAAAATGGCAAACAGATTATTGACACTTTAAAAAACCCAGCTTTTCAGGGACAAAACATTGAAATCAGCCTGCTCGGCGGACTCGCCTCAGTTTCAATTAACAGCCCGGAAAAAAGTCATCACCTGATGCTTGACCAGCAGACCCCCATCATCCAGGCCCTGCCTGAGCGCCCCACATTGTCACCTCATAACGAGCTTATACGCCTGGGGGATCTCCACGACCGCGGCCTGATCAGCAAGGAAGAGTTCCTGAAACTCAAAGATGAGGTTTTAATAAATTAGTTACTCTTTAGCATTTGCACCTTGAGTTTTTTTCATGCGGCTCAATTCAGCTTCTACCTTCTTAACCATAGAACCGATCTCCGGCTGATCAGGCATTGCAATTTTAAGGGGAAAGAAATGGTTCAGGAAAAAAAGATTATCACCAACCGTTTTCCCTTTAAAACGAACCGCTGCCGGTAAGGGCTCCACCCCGGCAGAACCCAAAAAACTGACATCAAGACGACCAACACTTTTACCGCCTCGTTCAACATGAGCAATATAGGTTTCCTGCACCAGAATCGGCAGAGATATGCGATTTTTCTTACTACTACCAATAATCAGATCAATCGGCATACCGCGCTGGCCAATGCGCCGACAATAACGAATATTCAGATTAGTCAGCAAGACAATATAATCAGCCCCCTCTTTTTTAAGTCGGGCCGAGATCTCTTCGGCCTTAGTCAAGGGATTTGCAACCTTCAATTTCTTTCCACCGGGAATTTTTGCTAACTTGAGTTTATCGTCACAAAGCCCGAAGATGCCAACCTTAACCCCATTCACGGTTTTAATAATTGATGGTGTAAAAATATGTTTATCATGCTGATCAAGAATATTGCCGGAAAGGAAAGGAAACTTGGCTGATTTCTCTTTTTCACGCAGATAATCTACGCCCAGAGAGAGATCATAAGCCCCAACATTAATCGCATCACAACCCATCTTATTATAAGATGAGATAATCAGATCAACCAGTAATTTACCAGCTACAACCTTCTCCGGCTTCAGAGACTCTCGCTGAAAAAGTAGATTGCCGCCATTAAGAACCAGAAAGGGGATATCTTCCTTACACAAACCTTCAAGAAAAGTAGCACGCTTGGCCAGACCGCCACGCGGATTTTTATGTCAACCACAAGGAGTTATGGCACCCCTCTCATCCGACGAGTAGACAATCGAAAAATTTTTCCCTGAAACTGAGGACAAGGCGTCTGCAATAACCGGCCCTCCTGCAAAAACAAAGGTTATAACAATCAAACTTAAAAATAAAATTATTTTTTTCATAAAGTAATCTCCATACTCTACCGATCAAAAATCCTTTTCATATTAAAGGACAATGTAACTAGTTAAAGGACAATATAACTAGTTTTTAAAAACCAAACCATAAAATAGATATATCAATATTTTTCTAAAAAGCCGATACTCTTACGCTATACCGTTCAAAACAACTCATGTCAAGTAATAACTAGATATAAACCCTTTTATTTCAACAGGTTATGAAACAAAACCTACCTAATCCCGAAATTATCAACGACCTGTTGATCGAAAACTGGCAATTACGCTGGAAAGTTCTCGAAACATTTCACAGAGTTCGCAACAGAATTCGCAATCATGCACAGATTTCCGCTGAACAAAAAGATATTTTACGACTTGGGCGAAAGCTGGCCGCCTGCCTTAACGGGCCCAGCGACCGTAATCTTCATTTGATCATGACAGCTGCCTATTTTCTCGGCGGCAACCATTTTCTTTTCCTGATTTTCCAACATCTGGGAATCGATGACAGTGACGATTTATACCCAGCCATATCAGACTTAAAAAAAAACCTCTGCAATGAAGACCACAACTCTACCTTCTTCGACTATTTTCTTTCACTCTTGAGCTCTATTGAAAGCGTCGAAAGAACAACAGCCGTCGCTGCTGCCATTGCCATCAGAATCTTTTCACCGGAAAAAGCCCTACACCTACTCATCTCCATCCCTCTCCCCGAGCCCCGCCTGGCTGCTTTTGATCTTTTTGTAGGAACTCACCCGAACCACTCATTCAACAATTTTCTATTTCTTCAGCAAGCGGAAATTCTGAGCACGGAACCAGAGCTTTTACGCTTCATAACTCCCCCTTTAACCCCAGAGCAAACGCAAAAATGTATAACTTTAGTTAAGCGTCAGCTGGGCAGCGAATCCAATAATAAAACAACCGCAATCCGGGCTATCGGACGCCTCAAACTTGACCGCTGCCGCCCCATGCTGCAAAATCTTGCAGAAAACAATCTTGAAATTGCTACCACTTACGCCCAACTTGGTGACGAATGTGGTTGTCGCAGATTATTAGCGGCCAGTAAATCGTGGCGGCAAAAAAAAAGATGTGCAGCCCTCTCAGGGCTTGCTTTTTGCGACTCCACGGAGGCGCTTTCAATCTTAAAAAACAGCGCCAGTAAAGGGGATCGAAATGAACGCCACCAAATCCTCATTGCTTTAAGTCGAAATCGACACCCTGACGCCTTATCATCGCTTATCACTATTTTCACACAAACAAGCAAAAACAGTGAGCGCCGATTAATTCTCACCCTTATCGGCCAACACCCAAACGCCGCACCCAATTCGAAAACCGCTAACCTTCTGGCTCAATGGTACAACGACAACAACCTCTTCCCCGAGCTCTTGGAAGCTTTAAGCATATTTGGCTACGGCGACAAGTGGAAAAAAATTATTACCAAATTCAAAACCCCTGTAACGCTGCCGCATCACCAGAAAATTGCCCTTTTTATGGCTCGGTTTGCTGACCGTCCCGCAATCAAAGAAAAACTACTCGAACTGTTATCTGATATCGACTGGGCTTTTTCCTTCCGCCTCTTGACCCTCTTACAACCTCACCTTAATGGTGCAGACCTGAAAATCCTGCTCAACCTTTTACAAGAACATGAAAATGCCCGCAAACTTACAATCTCTGAAAGCCTGACTAAAGGAAATAACTTCTCTGATTTCAACGGGGCTCTGTGCGAATTCCTTAATTCCAACCCGGTTCAAGCCGGAGAAACCCTCTCACGCTTTGTCATCGGATTGATGGAAGGAAGCCTGCCGACAAACAACGAATTGACGACCGAATTCCAACAAAAATCACCCGAGCTAAAAAAACTACTTCTGGATTGCAGTGATTTCTCCCACAGTTTGCCGGAAGCGGAACTACCACTTCTGCACATCCTGAAACTCCTCTCCGAAATCACGCTTGATGGCAGCAGTTGCCTGGCGGCAGTTATCAATCAAACCCGAAAATATGGGGGATTTATTCGACAACTCATCATTAGAACAATCAATACCTTAATCGATCAGGATCATCTTCTGCAAAGTCCTAAAGCGCTGCCCGACCTCCAGGCGGTTATCAACTATATCCGCCGGCGCCCGGGCTACGATGAACTCCGCCAAAAAATTCTTCTCCACATTACCAAAACCTCACGCAATGCCAAAGATTTACGGATCTACCTTGGAGCAAACCAGGATCGAGATCTGCGAATCCTCCATATCAGAAGAAAATCCGCAGACAGATAATATAAAGTATTTTACATAAAGTATTTGACATTGGCAAATTACCGCTTATACTTATTCAGTATGAAAAAGATTGAAATTAAAATCTATAGAGATGGCCAAGTTGATCTTGATCTCAGCAATTTTAACGATTCAAGCTGTCTTGATACAACAAGAACCATCGAGCTTCTCCTAGG
>JAGGWR010000351.1 GCA_021163445.1 Candidatus Tharpella aukensis | reverse complement strand
TAGCTTCAACACTCATGCTCTAATTTCTCTCCTTGGGTATCGATATTTTACGTTTTTCGGGATCCCGGTTCTGACGAAAAAAGATAGCGATATGACCGGTCATGCCAACCATTTCACAGGCCGCCGCCTTTTCAAGCTCTGCGATCAACTCTTTTTTCTGTTCTTTCTCCTTGAAATCGACGAATTTTACTTTGATCAGTTCATGACTGTTGAGGGCATCTTCGAAAGATTCGGATAAACTTTCACTGATTCCTTTCTGGCCAATATAGACGACTGGTTTGTAAGCATGGGCCAAGCCCCGCAGGTGTTTTCTTTGAAATCCTTGCAACATTGGTATGGTTTCCTTACTATTTAAAGGTGTTGTTTCAAACTGTCTCGGCTGGGGTCATTTCTTGACATTTGGCGGCCGCTAAAGTTCGCGGGAAAATATAGTTTTAATCCGCCAATTGTCAAGATGTGACCCCGTTAGTGAGGGCGAAGCGATGTTCTCGCCCTCATTTGCTGCAACTTTATGGTGGAGATCTGAATAGTTATGAAAGTACAAAGGCACAAAGCTTTTGGTTATTACTTTGTGCCCTTGTTTCTGTCAACAGATTTTGTTGGTTTCTTTAATGTCGGCCCGGCAGAGCGTCAAGCATGGTGCCGTTGCCGTTGAGTTGAAAAGCGACGACCGGGGCCGAAGCCCGGTAGGCGATATAGGTGGCGCTGTCAATATCTCCGTTAAAGAAATCTATGGCAATATCTGATTTTTTTTGATATCCATTAAGAGTGATTGGGGAGCTGCTTTCAACCAGAGTGCCATCATCACGGTAAGCTTTCAGCGTGACTGTGATTGGTTCTGGGGTGGTATTGGCAAAGGCCAGGCCGGTCCAATTGCTGTCGTGATCGCTGTTTTTCGGAAAGATTCCGGTAAGACCATCAAGGCCGACGCTGGAGTAACCCGCTAACATTTTGTTGTCGGTCGTTGCAAAAAGTTCAAAACCGTTGATTGGCACAGTTGCCTCTATTTTCAACCAGGCCGTACTTTCCGGTAATTCTAGTTGAGAAACAGCTTTGATGAAATTGCTTTTAGCGGCGATTTCAATCGGAGTCGCTGGTTCGGCCGGGCTCAGCGAGGTACCATCGGCTGCATATGGTTTGATAACCAGCTCTCCGGCAGCCGGGCCCGGATTGAAGGCGGCAATTCCGGTCCACCAATCATCATCACTTGCGATATGCGGGTAGTAGAGGGTGGTGCTGGTGCCGTCTTTAAATAATGTCCCACTCAGTTGCATACCGTTACTGAACATCTCCAGGCCAATCACGCCTTCGGCATCGCTGATTATAGCTGATTTAAGGTTTTGTGTCGACAAACCTTCGAGAAAATCAGCAAGATTAATCGCCTTATGAGCTTTTGCCGGCAAAGAGAGAGTTTGGCTTTCTCTATTGTTAAAAGTGAAGGTCAGCTCGCGGTCTTCATCTGTGGTGTTGACCAAGGCCAGCCCGGTCCACCAACCATTTTCCAGGGCGATATGAGAAACGCTGATATCTTTTTGGTTGATATTGGTTGTGGCCGGAATTGCCGCCCGATATTTTAGGCCTGGATAGTCGTAAAATTTTGTGTAACCATAGGTTGTCGGCTTGTTTGTTTTCAGAATGATATACCTGATTTGAGTCGGATCTGAGAAAGTCTCTCCGACAATCAGCTCAACCCGGCCGCGAGCTGGCAGGTTGAGGGTTTGGGTGTCGTCAAGAAGCTCGCCATCGGTATCATAGGCTTTGAAAGTTCCGCTTAAAGGTGTGTCCGGGCTGGTATTGATAACTGAAATTTCGCTCTCCCAGTCGTTGCCGCTGGCGATGTGGGGGAAGTAGAGCGGGTAGGTTGGGTCGCAATCTTCGATATCATCACAGGTGATAGTCTCATAAATCCAGGCCGACATCCCGCCGGAAAGGCTGTAGACGGTTTCATAGCCGTTACGGTCAAGAACCTGGGCTGCATTGCCACTGCGGCCGCCGCTGTGGCAGACGAGAAGGATTGGGGCATCGGTTGGCAAATTGTGAAACTCTTCGTAAAAGACTCCAGACCTCCATGGGTAATTGAGGGAGCAAGGAATGTGTCCATAGCAATATTCACTTACTTTTTCCCGGACATCGACAATGATCAGTTTTTCGTCAGTCAAAAACATCTCGTAAGCATCAGGAGCTGGAATTGTTTCGTAGGTATACCCTTTGTCGGATAGAAGACCCGCAATTATCATAATTGCCATGAAGGCCAGGATAAATCTTTTCATGAAATATACTCCCTGCAAAAATAGTACTGGAGCAGTTTGCTGCCCCTGAAAGATATTTCAGACTATATTGGTGTGGATTGATTGTGTCAAGGAAATAGTTGGTAACTTCTTCAGGTGCTGTTCGTGCCGTTCGTAAATTGCCGGGATTGTGGTTGTTACAGGTACAAGGTGTGTTACACCCAGGCTTCGCTGTGAGCTCCCTAAAGGGCATAAACTTCGCGAGGAAGCACCCTTGGGGTGTGAACCCCGTTTATAAGAGCGAAGTAAAGTTTTCCTCTATCAATATGTAACTTTTATAGTGGATGCCAGCAGTGTCCTGTTTGCCAATTGCAACCCGGGATATCGGGTCATTTTCTTCCACTTCTTACGCAAAATTTTTATTTTTCCAGCGCTCATTACGCCAAAATTGCGAAATTCACTCGTGCCTCACTCAAACAGTCGCAATTTTTTGGCTCTATTCGCTGGGAAAAATAACAAAATTTTGCGAGACGTTACAGAAAACAACCCGATATCCCTAGAATTTTTTGCAAAGCAAGTTGCTTACCGGACAGTACTGAGTGGATGCAAACAATTTGCTAAGAATTATCAATTTTTTTTCGACAGAAGTTCCAGACGCAGGAGGTTTAGAGCCTGGATGGCAAAAATCTTTTTATTGAGTCGCCGTTTTCCGAAAGCGGAAAAAAAATGTCGACTATTGCATCCTGAGGGCCCGGCCAGACCGAGATAGACGGTGCCGACCGGTTTTTCCGGGGAGCCTCCGCTGGGGCCGGCGATGCCGGTTGTAGCTATAGCATAGGTGGCTCCGCTAATTTTTCGGACGCCGCTAGCCATGGCTTTGGCTGTCTCTTCATGGACTGCGCCAAATTTTTCAAGGGTTGTATGCTCAACTCCTAAGACTCTCTCTTTTGCCTCATTAGCATAGGTTACGGCGCTTAAAAGAAAATAATCTGAACTTCCCGGTCGATCGGTCAGCCAGTCGGCAATCAGGCCGCCGGTACAGCTCTCGGCGACCGCCAAGGTCGCTTTTTGTTGAATCAGAAGATCACCGATAACGGCTGCCATCGATTGGCCGGTAAGCGAAACTATTTTATTTCCGAGCTTTTCTTTGATCCATTTAGTGGCCTCTTCCTGCTCTTTGACCAGCGCCTGTTCATTACTGTTTTTCAGGTAAAATTTGATCTGAACTTCGGGGAAACTGGCGCGGAAGCCGAGTTTAATGCCGGGGAAAAGATCTGGAAATTCGCTTAATTTTTCTTCCAGGGCGGATTCTCCCAGGCCAAATGTAGAGATGGTTGCGGTTTTGTAGTGGTAGCTCTCTTTGAGATTTAATTGGATGCGTGGGACAACCTGCTGCTT
>JAGGWR010000083.1 GCA_021163445.1 Candidatus Tharpella aukensis | reverse complement strand
TAAAAAGTTCCGATATCCTGCGTTGTTGTGGTTCTCCAGACACTCGACATACTACATGTATGGTCTCGCGCCTGGAGAACCACAACATCTTGTCTATCGAAATTTTTACTTAGCCATCCCATGACTTTTTACAAGTTCATCCAATATGCAGCCCTAAAAACAGCCCCACCTTAAACTATTCAAACGGTATTTCCACTCCTACAGGACTTATTAAACAGCCCACCTTACATTAAAATCTATTAATCACCTTGGTTTTCATTGACATTTACTCAACAAATCCACTATATTGGTGGGATTTAATAGACAGATGCAAATGAATTAAGGTTCTACTTTTATCATTCAAGACCACATAAAACAAGTTACCAACTCATATTATTGTCCTTTAATCAGACGATAAATGGAGACTATATTGGAAAGCAACGACCAGAATACTGCTTTTATATTTCCCGGTCAGGGTTCACAACATATCGGTATGGGCAAAGAGCTCTACGACAATTTCCCGGAAGCCCGCGAGACCTTCGCCGAAGCAAGCGAAGCGTTAGGTGAAGATCTCACCAACATCTGCTTTGCCGGATCCCCCGAAGAGCTCAATCAAACCGCCAACACGCAACCGGCAATACTGGCAACCAGCATTGCCGCCTACCGCGTTCTAAGCCAAAGAATTGGCCTTAAACCGGTACTGGCTGCAGGACATAGTTTAGGCGAGTATTCAGCTCTGGTTGCCGCCGGTTCCATCTCTTTCTTTGACGCCGTACGCGTTGTTAGGGCTCGGGGCAAATTCATGCAGAGTGCGGTTCCTGTCGGCCTCGGCACCATGGCCGCAGTTATGGGCATGAAACCGCAGCAGATTGTTGATATCTGCGATGAGGCAACCAACCTTGATAACGATCAAATCGTGGAACCAGCCAACTACAACTGCCCAGGTCAAATTGTCATTTCCGGACATATCCCGGCAATTATGAAAGCCGGCGAAAAAGCGCAAATAGCGGGTGCCAGCCGCTTCATAAAACTACCTGTCAGCGCCCCCTTCCACTGCTCCTTAATGCGCCCCGCCGCCGAAAAACTGGCCGACCGTTTCGCCGATGTCAAAGTCAAAGAACCCACGATGCCAATTATTTCTAACGTTGATGCGCAAACCAATTACCACGCCGACTCCGTCCGCCGACTGCTGATACAGCAGGTCAGCAGTGCAGTTCGCTGGGAAGAGTCGATGCAATTGGCCGTCAACCAAGGGGTCACTCAAGTTATCGAAATCGGCCCCGGACGGGTTCTCTCTGGACTTATGCGGCGCATCAATCGTCAAGTCAAAACTTTTAACCTGGCAGCGGTGCAAGATCTTGACCGGATTGCCGAGAGCTGCGCATGATGACCCCCTCAACCCCTTTCGATTTCAGCGGCAAAGTCGCCTTGGTTACCGGAGGCACACGGGGCATCGGCAAAAAGTTGACAAGCACCTTGGCCCAGCATGGAGCTCGGGTCTATTTTTGCGGAACCAACCAGGAACTCGGCAAACAGGTTGCCCATGAAATCAACCAGGGATTAGCACCGGCGAGCGCTGGGACCTCATTTCTCAAAGTTGATGTTGCCGATTTTACAGCCTGCAAAGATATGGTGGCAGAAATTACTGCTGAAGCGCAACAGATTGACTTCCTTATCAATAATGCTGGCATCACTCGTGACAACCTGCTCTTGCGTCTTAAAGAGAGTGATTGGGACGAGGTTATGGCCGTCAACCTTAAAGGTTGTTTTAACTGCAGTAAAGCGGTTGTCCGAAGCATGATCAAAAAACGCTATGGCCGGCTCATCTTTCTCTCCTCGGTTATCGGCCTGATGGGTAACAGCGGACAATCCAACTATGCCGCCGCCAAGGCCGGAATTATCGGCTTCGGCAGAAGCCTGGCGCGTGAACTTGCCTCAAGAAATATTACCAGCAACATCATCGCTCCCGGCTACATCCAAACCGAAATGACCCAAGCTATGGACATTAAGGCCCAGGAAAAAATCACCGAAATGATTCCTGCCGGTCGATTGGGTACAGTCAGCGACATCAGTAATACAGTTCTTTTTCTGCTCTCACCCCTGGCTGACTATATGACCGGCCAAGTACTACAGGTTGACGGCGGAATGTTAATAGCCTAAAAGAATCATTTTACGTAAAAATTAATTGACAAGATACTAATTAAAAGGAGAACACTACATGTCTATTGAAGGAAAAATCAAAGAAATTATTGCTGAAAAGTTGGGGATTAAAGATGCCGAAGAGATCAACAACGAAGCCTCATTCATTGATGATTTAGGAGCTGACTCTCTCGATACGGTCGAACTGGTCATGGCTTTTGAAGAAGAGTATGGTGTCGAGATTTCGGATGAAGAAGCAGAAAAGATCAGAACAGTTCAGAATGCTATCGACTACGTCACCCAGCATTCCGCTTAAAATCTATCTCAGTTTCACCATGTCAGTGACTTAAAGTTCTAAAAAACGCCTTTCCCAGCTTGGGAAGGCGTTTTTTTTCTTTACAATTATCGCCATTGCCGATAAAAAGTAGCGCGTCTGGTGATCACCACTGTGAAGAGACAATAATAATGGTAAAATATTGACATTGAGGTAATAAAAGTGAAACGCAGAGTCGTCGTAACCGGAATAGGCCTGGTAACCCCTCTGGGAACCGGAGTAGAAAAAAATTGGCAGCATCTGCTGGCGGGAAAATCAGGCATCAGCCCGATAACCTCTTTTGATACGGAAAAATTTGCTACCAAGATTGCCGGGCAAGTCACCGACTTTGAGGTCACCGACTTCATCGAAGCCAAAGAGACCCGGAAAATGGATAGATTCATCCATTTAGCTCTGGCCGCGTCCGACATGGCCATGGCAATGGCGAAACTTGACGTCACCCCGAGTTTGAGTCCACGACTAGGCGTTTCAGTCGGAGCCGGACTTGGCGGCCTGCCTTGCCTTGAACAATACCACAAGGTACTGTTAGAAAAGGGGCCGCGGCGGGTCTCTCCATTCTTTATTCCGATGATGATTGCCAACCTGGCTCCCGGTAATATTGCCATCCGCCACCAGGCCAAGGGGCCCAACATCTCGGTGGTAACAGCTTGCGCCACCGGCACCCACTCAATCGGCGAGGGTATGAAGATCATCCAGCGCAGTCAGAGTGACGTGATGATCTGCGGCGGCACGGAAGCGGCTCTCGGCCCATTATGTATTGCCGGTTTTAACGCCATGAAAGCCCTTTCAACCCGCAATAACGAACCAACTAAGGCGAGCCGGCCCTTTGACAAAGATCGAGACGGCTTTGTCCCGGCTGAAGGGGCCGGAATTTTGATTCTTGAAGAACTTGAATTTGCCTTAAAACGCGGCGCCCCGATTCTCGCAGAACTAACCGGCTACGGCAGTTCCTGCGATGCCTACCATATCGCCTCGCCAGCTCCCGGAGGAGAGGGAGCCGCAGCCTCCATGGAAGGCGCTTTACGTGACGCAGACCTGCAACCGGAAGATGTGGCCTATATCAATGCCCACGGTACCTCAACCTATTTCAACGACCTTTATGAAACCCAAGCCATCAAGAAAGTTTTCGGTGCTCAGGCAAATAAACTTCTGATAAGCTCAAGTAAGTCGATGACCGGTCACATGCTCGGCGGCACCGGCGCGGTTGAGGCGGCCTTTACAATTTTGACTATAATGAACGGCAAAGTTGCGCCGACCATCAATCTTGAGACTCCCGATCCTGAATGCGATCTCAACTATGTCCCCAACCAGGCGGTTGAAGCTAATATTAAAAATGCAATATCCAACTCGTTTGGTTTCGGTGGCACTAACGCGACCCTGGCCTTTTCAGCTTACTAAAAATCAATCAAAAAGAGAAACCTAATGCCGGAAAATACCCCCCAAACCCTATTTATTGCCAGTGACCATGGCGGCTACGCACTCAAAGAGTTCCTCAAAGGCAATTTAGTCAATCAATACAACCTTCAAGACTTAGGCACAGACTCTGAAGCGTCCGTTAACTACCCTGAATTTGCCCATGCCCTGGCCGACCAGGTTACAGTCACGCCCAACGCTTTGGGAATCCTGATCTGCGGAACCGGGATCGGCATGTCGATCACCGCAAATCGCCATCAAAATATTCGTGCCGCCCTGGTTCACAATTCGTTTACGGCACAGATGGCAAAAGAACACAATAATGCCAATGTTATTGTTCTCGGCGGCCGAGTTCTGGAACAGACTTTAGCTTTGGAACTGGTTGAACTATGGCTTAAAGCGGAATACTGCGGAGGCCGCCATCAACAACGACTCGACCTGATCGAGAGACGCAACCTTAACACGACCCGCAACATCGCCGCCCCGCTCAGCCAGGTCGATCCAGAAATAAATCAGCTGATCATTAACGAAACCGAACGTGAAGAGAGCAAGCTGATCATGATCGCCTCGGAGAACTGCGTCAGCCAAGCCGTCCTTGAAGCCCAAGGCAGCGTTCTGACCAATAAATATGCCGAAGGTTATCCGGGAAAACGTTATTACGGTGGCTGCCAATTCGTCGATCAAGCCGAACAGCTCGCAATCGACCGGGCGCTTACACTCTTTGGTGCTGACCATGCCAATGTTCAGCCGCTCTCCGGCTCCGGATCCAACATGGCAGTCTATTTAAGTTCCTTACAACCCGGCGACACTATTTTAGGCATGAATCTGGCCCACGGCGGCCATCTTACGCATGGGGCGTCGGTCAGCTTTTCCGGCCAGCTCTACCATTCGGTCTTCTATGGAGTAGATCAAAAAACTGAAGTACTCGACTATGATGCTATCGAAGAGATCGCCCTGCGCGAAAAACCGAACATGATTGTTGCCGGTGCCAGTTCCTACTCCCGCACCCTCGATTTCCCCCGCTTTCGGGCAATTGCCGACAAAGTCGGAGCCCTGCTGATGGTTGACATCGCTCACATCGCCGGGCTGGTTGTCGCCGGGGCTCACCCATCACCGGTTCCTTATGCCGATTTTGTCACGACCACAACCCATAAAACCCTGCGCGGGCCGCGCGGCGGCATGATCCTCTGCCGCCAGGAATATGCGGCCAAAATTGATAAAACAATCTTCCCCGGCTTCCAGGGCGGCCCTTTGATGCACACCATTGCGGGCAAAGCAGTCGCTTTCAAAGAGGCCATGAGCCAAGAGTTTAAAGATGTTCAAAAACAGACCGTAATCAATGCCGCCTTTCTTGCCGACCGACTTCAGGAAAAGGGTTTACGCATCGTCTCCGGCGGCACCGACAACCATCTTTTCCTGATCGATCTGACCAATCTCCCGGTTAACGGTAAAGAGGCTGAAACAGCCCTTGACAATGCCGGGATTACGGCCAACAAAAACGGTATCCCTTTTGACCCACGTACCCCGAACAACCCGAGCGGTATTCGCATAGGCACTCCGATCGCCTCAACCAGAGGCATGCGCGAAGCTGAAATGGAGATCGTTGCCGACTGCTTGGAAGAGGTTCTCAAAAACCCTGAAGATAGCGCCGTCACCGAACGGGTCAGATTGACAATCCGGAAACTCTGTGCCAGGTTCCCGGTCTATAGCCATTTACTTTAAGGCTAACAGGAGGAATCTCAATGCAATCTCCAACCACGCAACGACCTGACTGGCAAACCTATTTTATGGATCTTGCTCAACTGGTCTCCAGTCGTTCGACCTGTCTTAGACGCCGGGTCGGGGCCATTATTGTCAAAGAAAACCGCATCCTCTCAACCGGCTACAACGGTACCCCGACAGGTATTCGCCATTGCCTCGAACGAGGTTGCCTGCGCGATGAACTAAACATCCCTTCAGGCCAGCGCCATGAACTTTGCCGCGGCCTGCATGCCGAGCAAAATGCCATTATCCAAGCCGCCTACCACGGGGTTTCCATCGAATCCGGCGAAATTTACTGTACCAATCAACCCTGTATTATCTGTGCCAAGATGATTATTAATGCCGGTCTTAAAAAAATTATTATCGGCGACTCCTATCCCGATGAGCTGGCCGCCGAGATGCTTGAAGAGGCTGGCCTTAAGGTGGTCGTTATATGAAGTGTCCTTTTTGCGGCTTTCCAGAAGACAAAGTAATAGATTCCCGTATCGCTAAAGATCAGAGTGCGATCCGCCGCCGCCGGGAGTGTCTTTCCTGCAACAAACGTTTCACCACGTTTGAACGAGTTGAGATCAACCTGCCACTGGTTATCAAACGTGATCAAAGCCGAGCCCCTTACGACCGCTACAAAGTTGAAAACGGGGTACGTAAGGCGTGTGAAAAAAGGCCTGTCAGCTTAGAACAGATCGAGGAGTTGGTTAATGACCTTGAACAGGTGCTGCGCGAAAACGGTGAAAAGGAGGTTCCGGTTGCTTTTATCGGCGAACACATCATGGCCAACTTAAAAGAACTCGATGATGTCGCCTATATCCGTTTTGCCTCGGTTTATCGACAGTTTAAGGATATCAATGAATTTATGCAGGAACTTCAGGGCCTGCTTAAGCAGAGCCCCGGAGACCCTTCGCAATGAGTGATTTCACAATATCAGATACTGGTTTTATGCAGGAGGCTCTAGGATTGGCCCGTAGAGCTCTGGGACTGACAGCGCCAAATCCGATGGTTGGAGCTGTAGTCGTCGCCAACGGCGAAATCGTCGGACGCGGCTTTCATCCCCGAGCCGGAGAACCGCACGCTGAAATTTTTGCTTTGCGTAATGCTGGCGATCGGGCCTTAAACGCCGAACTCTATGTCACGCTGGAACCCTGCAATCACCAAGGCAAAACCCCTCCCTGTACGGAAACAATCATCCGCGCCGGAATTCGTCGGGTGGTTATCGGCACCACTGATCCCAACCCACTGGTCGAAGGCCGGGGTGCCAAGCGCCTTTTAGAGGCCGGGATCAAGGTTGAAATTGGTTTACTGGGCTCTGAGTGTTGTCGACTCAATGAAGCCTGGAACAAATATATTACCACCGGCCTGCCCTTTGTCACGCTTAAAACCGCCGCCAGTCTCGACGGCCGCATCGCTACCCACAGCGGGCACTCCCAGTGGATTACAAACGAAAAATCGCGCCACTATGTCCATCAGCTGAGAGCCGCAAATGATGGTATCTTAGTCGGTATCGGCACCCTGCTTAAGGACAACCCCAAATTAACCGCACGCCTTCCCGGACTGGAACCGCGCAGCCCATACCGGATTATTGTCGACTCTCTGTTGCGCACCCCCTTAGACTCCCAGGTTTTTGGCCCCGACGGTCGAGAACGTATGCTTCTGGTCACCCATCAACACAGTGAAGAAAAGTTGGCCCCTTACCGTAAACTGGTCAAGGAAATCCTGATACTGCCGACCAA
Source organism: Candidatus Tharpella aukensis (assembly GCA_021163445.1). GTDB lineage: Bacteria > Desulfobacterota > Anaeroferrophillalia > Anaeroferrophillales > Tharpellaceae > Tharpella > Tharpella aukensis. The sequence goes on along the minus strand of JAGGWR010000083.1, from coordinate 2,854 downwards.
TGATCTGGGCCAGATTGACCTTTTAGAGTTGATGAAAACTCTCGCCGCCAGAGGAATTACGTCACTGCTGATTGAAGGCGGCTCCGAGATCAACGGCTCAGCCCTGGACAATCGAATTATCGATAAAGTCTGTTTTTTCTACGCCCCGATTCTGGTTGGCGGCCGTGGAAGTCTCGGCATGATCAGTGGTCAGGGAGCGGAAACCATTGACCAGGCACTACCGATCAAAGATATAACCATCCGCCATTTTGATGATGATCTGTGTATCGAGGGTTATCTTGATTATAAAGGAATAAAATACTGAATTATACCACCAAACTACTCACCTGCCCGGCCTGGCTTTATGGTACTTTTATGGCCGGACGCAACTTCCTCTATGACCTTATTCCCACTTTAAGCCAGTCGGTCGATATCCCGATTATCTGTGTCGGCAATCTGACTACCGGGGGTACCGGAAAAACCCCGATGGTCGCTTATTTAGCCGACTATTTCCACAAACAAGACCTGAATGTCGCTATCCTTTCACGCGGCTATGGCCGCAAAGAGAAACAGAATCCCAAACTCATCACAAAAAATTCCCCAATTGACAATTTGGCGGCGGCAGCATTAGGCGATGAGGTCTTAATGCTCCATCAGCAAATACCCGAAGCCGCCTTGGTTCTTGATGGAGACCGGATTCGTGGGGCTAAAGCTGCCATAAAACAACTGGCTCCCGACTTGGCTCTCATGGACGATGGTTTCCAGCACCGCCGCCTGCGCCGTAATTTCAACCTGCTGATGATCGACAGCCAGCGGCTCTTCGGCAACCGCCACCTGCTCCCGGCTGGCTCTTTACGCGAACCATTAAAAGCGCTCCAGCGGGCTGATGCCGTTGTTCTTAACAAATTTGACCAGCGCCATCCTCACTTTTACAGTGAAGCGGCGGAAATTTTAAACTACATCTCCCCCAAAAAGGTATTTTGCTCAAGCTACCACTTTCGCCAATTTTCAGCGGCCGACGGCAGTGGTTCGCTCAGTTTAAGTGAGCTTAAGAATTTAGGGCCACTCTGCGCCTGCTCGGGACTCGCCAATAACGACTATTTTTTTGCCCAGCTGCGAAGCCTCGGCTTGCAACTTGAGGAGATCGCTTCGTTTAAGGATCATTATGACTATCGTGACGCTGATCTTAAAAAGCTGATTCGCATGAGTGGATCCCGGCCGCTGATCACCACCGCCAAGGATGCGGTTAAACTCAAAGCTCTCGCTGAAAAAAAAGAGCCGACGCTCCTTAAACAACTCAAGATTGCCGAGATCGGTCTGAAAATCGACCATGAAAGCGCCTTTTTAAAACTCTTTGAACCCTTTCTCCGGCCCCAAAATCGACTCGCCATTAAGCCCGCACGCCCATGAGTAATTTTCCCGAACCCAATATCAATAGCCAACCCCGAATGGCGGTTTTTCTTGATCGAGACGGCACCATTATCAAAGAGGTCAACTACTTAAGCCGACTTCAAGATGTTGAACTTCTGCCCGGGGCGGCGGCAGCCATCGCTAAACTTAACCAACTCCGGATACCGGTCATATTGGTTTCCAATCAATCCGGGATTGCCCGAGGCAAATTCAGCGAAAATTTCGTTAAAAAGACCCACGACTATCTCCAGGAGATCCTGGCCCATGAAGGGGCCCATCTCGATGATTTTTTCTTTTGCCCGCATCATCCGGAAGCCGGAATAGAGCCCTACAGAAAGGTCTGCAACTGTCGCAAGCCGGCCCCCGGCCTCCTCCATGAAGCCGCAGCCCGGCATCATCTTGACTTGGCTGAATCTTATGTCATTGGGGATAAACTGATTGATGTCGAATTGGCCCTGCGAGTGAGAGGCAAGGGGATTCTGGTGGAAACCGGACATGGCAAAAACGAAAAGAAGAAGATAGGAATAGGTAAAAGTAAGATCAGGCCGGATTTTATAGCCGCCGATCTTGACAATGCCGTAGACTGGATCTTGGAAGGGATAAAATTATGAAATTACCAAAAATTCCCGCAGACTGGAGTGATCGTGGTTCCGTCGGCCTCTTTAAGGCCGCCGATGTTCTCTTTAACCTGCTACCGGCAGCTGACGCTTATAAGCTGGGGCATCAATTTGCTCGTTTATGGCTGACGTTGGATCGTGGTCATCGGCGAATTATCGAAAAAAACCTTGAGCTCGCTTTACATCTTAAACCAAACTCCGCTGAAGCGCGAAAAATGGAAGCCGAAATCACGCAACACTTGGGTTATAATCTTTGTGAATTTTTCCTTCTACAAAATCCGGCCTACCGCCGCCTGCTGAAAAAAAACTTGCAAATCACCGGACTTGAAAACCTGCTCAAAGCCCAAAACGAGGGCTCGGGTGCAATTATTACCTCAGCCCATTTCGGTAACTGGGAAGTAGCTGGTTTTCTCTCAACCTTTATGAAAAACCCAATCTCCACAGTGGCCAAACCGATCAAAGGAAAACCCCGCCTCTACGCCGCCATCGAGAAAACCCGCAAAGAGGTCGGATTCATCCCCGTAGATAAAATCGGTAGTGCCGGCACCTTGGTAAGAAACCTGAAAAAAGGCGGCGTCATCGCCCTGCTCGTCGACCAGCGAGTGCGCCGCAGGTTAAGAATTTGGTCTCCTTTTTTCGGTCATCAGGTTCCAACCATCCCCTCACCGGCGGTTCTCTCCAGGCTCAGCGGCAGTCCCATAATCCCGGCCTTCACCAACCGAATACGCCCCCTGCATCATCAAATTATCATCGAAGAACCAATTTTTGTCCCGCGCACCGGCAACTCCCGTGAAATTGTTGCCAATTACACCCAACAAATAAACCAACTCATCGAAAAACATATCCGC
>JAGGWR010000238.1 GCA_021163445.1 Candidatus Tharpella aukensis | reverse complement strand
GTTTTACCGACCGAATTGGCTGAAGCCAGTAATTTCAGTTGAGCCACGGGAAAATCCCGCGCTTCAAGGGTTGCGATCATCTCATTGCCAACCGCACCGGTAGCCCCAACTACGGCAACACTATATCCTGCTTCATTCATCTATTTTTCTCCGTAAATTACTTTCCGTTAATATTTGATAAAATCGTAAAAAATCCGTAACTATTCAGCGTGTTTAACCATAAAGTTACAGCAAATGGCGGCGAACATTGCTTCGCCCACTTCGAGAGGGGACACAGCTCAGCCCGTCATGGGCTAAAGCCCGGCCTGGAGGTATGTCCCCGCACCGAGATAATTCGAAAACACAACACGCTGAATAGTTACAAAAATCCAAGAATATGGTACAGTAAAAGCTTGTTTTTGTTTTAATAATTTGTACAGTCATGGATTGGCTAAGTAAAAATTTCGATAGACAAGGCGTTGTGGTTCTCCAGGCGCGAGACCATACATGTAGTATGTCGAGTGTCTGGAGAACCGCAACAACGCATGATATCGGAACTTTTTACGACGCCAAACGTTTACGCCAGTGTTCTATGAGACCACCATCATCGAGTAGTTTCTGCATGAACTCGGGAATTGGCTGAGCCTTAAACTGTTCTCCGCTGGTTAGATCTTTAATGGTTCCGGTAGCCGGATCGACGGCCACTTCATGACCATCTTCGATAGCCTTTGCGGCTTCGGCTGATTCGAGAATTAAGAGCCCCGTGTTAAAAGCGTTGCGATAGAAAATACGCGCGAAAGTTGGGGCAATAATACAGGCCACGCCCGCCGCTATAATAGCAATCGGGGCGTGTTCTCGGGAGGAGCCGCAGCCGAAATTTTTGCCAGCGACAATGATATCTCCCGCCTTGACTTTGCCCGCAAACGTGGGATCGGCATCCTCCATGCAATGTTTAGCCAATTCATCAGAATCCGAGGTGTTAAGATAACGGGCCGGGATGATCGCATCGGTATCGACATCATCACCAAATTTCCAGGCTTTTCCTTCTATATTATCCATTTCACACCACCTCTTCCGGGGTTGCAATGCGGCCTAAAACGGCACTGGCGGCGGCAACCGCAGGATTACTCAGATAAACTTCACTTTCAGGGTGGCCCATACGGCCAACAAAATTACGGTTGGTAGTCGCCACGGCCCGCTCGCCAGCGGCGAGAATCCCCATATGGCCGCCGAGGCAGGGGCCGCAGGTTGGCGGCGAGATCAGGGCTTCGGCATCGAGAAAAATCTCGGTCAGACCCTCTTTGATCATCTGGCGATAGACATCCTGAGTTCCGGGAATAATCAGAAGACGCATATAGGGGGCCGCCTTCTTACCTTTAAGCACTGAAGCGGCTAAGCGAAAATCCTCAATTCGGCCATTGGTACAAGAGCCGATTACGACTTGATCAATCTCAATTTTATCGGCTGCGGCCTGATCAACGGAACGGCTTTTGTCGGGCAGTGGCGGATAGGCCACTTGCGGCCTGATCGATGATACATCGATTTCGATAGTTCGACAATAAGCCGCATCAGAATCGCTGGTAAAAAGTTTATAGTCACGCTTGGCTCGGGGCCGAACATAGTCGAGAGTAATTTCGTCGGGGATAATAATTCCGTTTTTGGCCCCCGCTTCAATCGCCATATTGGCCATCGACATACGGCCGTACATCGGCAGCGTGTCAATGGTTTCACCCGTCATCTCAATCGCCTGATAGAGAGCACCATCGACTTTAAGAATACCAATCGTGTGCAAAATAAGATCCTTACCCTCGACCCAGGGCGCTAATTTGCCATGATACACGATTTTAATAGTGTCCGGAACCCTGAACCAGACCTTACCGGTCGCCATGGCCGCAGCCAGATCGGTACTGCCGACGCCGGTGGCAAAAGCGCCCAAAGCGCCATAGGTACAGGTGTGAGAATCGGCCCCGATAATCAAATCGCCGGGCAGAACCAATCCCTGCTCGGGCAGGAGAACATGCTCAATCCCGACCCGACCGATCTCAAAATAGTTTTTGAGCTCATATTTCTTGACAAAATCACGCAATATTTTGGACTGTTCAGCCGACTTGATATCTTTATTCGGAGTAAAATGATCAGGCACCAAAAGCACCCGTTCGTCATCAAAAACTTTATCCACGCCAAGTTTTTCAAACTCGGCAATCGCAATCGGAGCCGTCACATCATTGGCCAGGGCAATATCAACCCGAGCTTCGATCAATTGACCAGGAACTACCTCATCGAGACCGGCATGAAAAGCAAGAATTTTTTCAGTTATAGTTTGACCCATTATTTTTTTACTCCTAAACCAGCGTCGCTGGATCCAAAAAAGTTTTCAACTTATCTGAAATATACATATAGATAAGTAAGGCACAGAGACAGCAGGCACAAAGGCACAAAGTTTTTTCGGTTTTTACTCTGAGCCTTCTGCCTTTGTGCCTTTGTGCCTTTTCTACCTAAACCGTTACTTGGGGACGGTTACGTTTCTTGTATTCAAGTTTATTGAGAGCGTTTGTATAGGCTTTAGCACTGGCCACCACAACACAGGTATGAGCGCCCTGACCCATAACCGTCAACCCATCTTCGCGAATCCTGACCGTCACCTCGCCAAGCGCGTCCGCACCCCCTGTAATTGATTTAACCTCATAAGTCAAGAGACGGCTCTGAGTGTTAGTCAGCTGCTTAATGGTCTTGAAAACCGCGTCGACGGCCCCGTCACCAAATTCAGCCCCATGCCGCTTTTCACCCTCAACCTCAATCTCTAAAGTTGCACTCGGCATAGCGACCGTACCACTGTTGACATTGACGAAATTAAGTTTAAAATATTGGGGGATACGAATAATTTCATCGGCAATCAGGGCATCAATATCCTCATCAAAAACCTCTTTTTTCTTGTCAGACAATTTTTTAAAGGCGACAAAGGCGGTCTCAACCTGTTGCGGCTCAAGTTCGTAACCAAGCTCATTGATTTTTTCCTGAAAAGCGTGGCGACCGGAGTGTTTGCCCATAACCAGACTACTTTGCGGCAGACCGATCGATTCCGGCGTCATAATCTCGTAGGTAGCCTTGTTTTTCAACATCCCATCCTGATGAATCCCGGCCTCATGCGCAAAAGCGTTAGCTCCGACAATCGCTTTGTTGGGCTGCACCCGGATACCGGTGACCTGGCTGACCAGGCGACTGGCCGGATAGATTTGGGTGGTAATAATTCCGGTCTCATAATGCAAATTATCGGGACGCGTACGCAAAGCCATAACTAACTCTTCAAGCGAAGAGTTTCCGGCCCGCTCGCCAATACCGTTAATCGTACACTCAACCTGTCGGGCACCGGCCTGAATTGCGGCTATTGAATTGGCGGTAGCCAGGCCGAGATCGTTATGGCAATGAACCGAGATAACCACCCCGTCGCCGCCCTTGGGCAAGCGCTCCCGAATTGAACTGATCAGAGAGAAATATTCACGCGGCACGGTGTAGCCGACCGTATCTGGAATATTTATCGTCGTCGCCCCGGCCTCAATCACGGCCGTAAACATTTTAACCAAAAAATCGATATCACTGCGGGTCGCATCTTCAGCCGAAAATTCAATGTTTGAGGTCAGCGTCCGGGCGTAACGAACCGCCGCCACGGCCTGTTCGAGAACCGCATCAGGCTCCATCTGCAATTTATGTTGCATATGGATTGATGAGGTCGCAATAAAGGTATGAATCCGAGGATCAGCCCCACCCTTCAAAGCCGCCCAAGCGCGATCGATATCCTTTATATTGGCCCGGGCGAGTCCGGCAACTTGACAGTTTTTAATATTTTCACTAACCAGCTTAACCCCGGCAAAATCCCCCTCCGAGGCGATCGGGAAACCGGCTTCAATAACATCAACCCCGAGCTTTTCAAGCTGCCGGGCAATCAACAATTTCTCGTCCACATTCATACTCGCGCCGGGTGACTGTTCACCATCTCTTAAAGTCGTATCAAAAATTGTAATTCTATCCATGATTTCCTCCATCTAAATAAGTTCAAAAAAATCCCCCTGAATTCTTAAGCGAACTCAGGGGGATTTTTATCGGTGACAAATAAAGTTTGCTTATCAATTTATCTAATGCGCAACCTTTTCCTCATCGGCCCCTTGAGTCCGCTTTTTTAGGAGTCCGGTTAGTAGTAGCAAAGTTTTAACCGGCCCTGAGAATGTATAGATCAAGGCCAGGACAAAAAGAGAGATCTGAGGCTCGGCAGCAATCACGATAAAAACCAATGCCGCCATGACCAAAGCAACAAAGGGGGCCCTTCCCTGAAAAATTGACTCTTTGAAAGCGGGATATTTAACATTGCTGACCATCAAAAAAGCTAACCCGTAACAGAGTAAAAGAAGAACAATATTGCGCTCAATTCCGGTCGCACCAAGATGATCGGCAATCAGAACCGTGGTCGCCGCCATGCTCGCGGCGGCCGGAATCGGCAAACCGTTAAAAGTCCCCTTTTCCGAAGTTTCAGCCTGAACATTGTAACGGGCCAAACGCAAAGCCCCGCAAGCAACAAAGAGAAATGCCGCCAACCAACCCAAACGACCGAAAGAGGAGAGACTCCACTGAAAGATCAACAAAGCCGGCGCCACACCGAAAGAGACAAGATCAGCCAACGAGTCAAACTCCATCCCGAAACGGCTGGTGGCATTCATAATCCGCGCCACTTTACCATCAAGAATATCAAAGACGTTAGCTACAATAATGGCGGTTGCGGCAATAGCATAATCACCTTTGATCGCCGAGATCATGGCGAAAAAACCACAAAAAATATTGCCCAGGGTAAACAGGTTGGGCAAGAGGTAAACTCCTCGTATCATATCAACCTCCCTTCAGTCAGATAACAGATAAACTGAACATAACACATTTAATCAACATTTGGCAAGTAACCAATAATTGTTTCTCCACCTTTAACATGCTGACCGACTGAAACATCAATTTCAGTCGATGTCGGCAGATAGAGATCAACCCGTGAGCCAAACCGGATAAGGCCAAAACGCTCACCTTTTTCCAGGGTGTCTTCGGGCCCAACAAAACAGACAATCCGCCTGGCGATAAGACCGGCAATCTGAACAAAAGCTATACGCCGTCCCGATTCATCCTCCATCACTACCAGATTGCGTTCATTCTCTTCCGAAGCCTTATCAAGATTAGCGGAGAAGAATTTGCCCGGCTTATAGTGAATTTCAAGAACCCGCCCGGCTACCGGAGCCCGATTGACATGAACATTGAAAACCGACATAAAGATGCTGATTTTAGTACATTCGGCTATACCGGACAACTCCGGACCATCGACCTGAGTCACGGAAAGAATCCGGCCATCAGCCGGTGAGACGATGGTTCCTTCGCGAAAAGGCGGATAGCGATCCGGATTACGAAAAAAGGAGCCGACACAAACTCCCAACAGCAAAGACAACTTCCAGAGCCAGCCCCAGCCAATGAGAAAAAAGATAATGGTCGCCACGCCCAGGCCCAAGACCCAACGATGGCCCTCAGGATGAATTTTGTCAAAAAGCGGTAGATCCTTCAAATTCACAATACAACTCCTTACATATTAGTGACTTACAGCCGAAAAGCAATCATAAAGAACAAGAAAATAGTTTAACGAGGCCCAAAGGCTGAAGGCACAGAGGCACAGAGGCACAAAGTTTTTTTTAAACCATGTTGTTTTTTTCTTTGATTGTAGCTTTGTGCCTTATGCCTCTGTGCCTTTGTGCCTTAGGTTGCGGGCGAAGCCCGCATCAGTTTTTGTTTTTGTCGACCAGTTTATCTTTACTAATCCAGCTCATCATGGAGCGCAGTTTTTCACCGACCTGCTCAATTTCGTGTTCTTCACCATGTCGGGTCAAAGCGTTAAAAACCGGTCGGTTGGCCTGATTTTCAAGAATCCATTCGCGGGCAAATGTGCCATCCTGAATCTCTTCCAGAATCTCCGCCATCGCTTCCCGGCTCTCTTGATTGATCACTCGGTAACCACGCGTCAGATCACCAAACTGAGCTGTATTGCTGATCGAATAACGCATATTACTAATTCCGCCCTCATAAATCAAGTCAACAATTAATTTAAGTTCATGGAGACATTCAAAATAGGCCATCTCCGGAGCATAACCGGCATCGACCAAGGTCTCATAACCAGCTCGGATCAATTCGGTAACGCCGCCACAGAGTACAGCCTGTTCGCCAAAAAGATCGGTTTCAGTCTCTTCGCGAAAACTGGTTTCAATAATTCCGGCCCGGCCGCCGCCGATGCCGCAGGCATAGGCCATCGCCAGCGCCCGGGTATCGCCGGTGGGATCCTGATTGATAGCGATCAGGGTCGGCACACCCATACCTTGAGTATATTCATGACGCACCAGATGACCGGGGCCTTTCGGGGCGGCCATAAAAACATTGACTCCGGCCGGAGGGTCAATCTGTCCATAATGGATATTAAAACCGTGGGCAAAGGCCAGATAATCTCCCGCATCAAGATTGGGTGCGATATCATCCCGGTAGAGGGCAGCCTGAAGCTCATCGGGAACCAGAATCATAATCACCTGAGCCTGGCGCACCGCTTCAGCCGTCTCCAAAAGCGGCAAACCACCGGTTTCCGCTTTCTGCCACGAGGGGCCGCCACGGCGCAAACCAACGACGACATCAAAACCGCTCTCTTTCAGATTATGAGCATGTGCATGTCCCTGACTGCCATAACCGATAACCGCAATTTTTTTACCCTGCAAAACCGAGAGATCGGCATCTTTTTCATAATAGAGTTGCATATTCTTTCTCCAGAACTAAACTGTTAAATTACATTTTGTTTGTTTGTTATTTTGCTGTCGCCCCCATAAACGGGGTCAAAGCTGGGGTGCTGACGCACCTTGTGCCAGCAATGACCCCAATCCCGACAGTTTGAAATAGAAGATGTCCCCGCATCGAGGCAGGGTGAAATAATCAGCACTGTCCAGTTAGAAATTTGCTGAAACGAATTCTAGGGATATCGGGTTGTTTTCTGTAACGTCTCGCAAAATTTTGTCGTTTTTCCCAGCGAATGGAGCCAAATAAATTGCGACTGTTTGAACGAGGCACGAGTGAGTTTCGCAATTTTGGCGTAATGAGCGCTGGAAAAACAAAAATTTTGCTTAAGAAGTGGAAGAAAATAACCCGATATCCCGGGTTGCAATTACCTAGCCGGACAACACTGTGAAATAATATTTACTTCATTTAACACTATCACGGGCCAGGGCGACCATACCGGTACGTGACATCTCTTTAATTCCGAAAGGCGCTAGAACTTCCAGAGCGGCATCAATTTTAGTTCGCTCGCCGGTTAATTCAACGATCAGGGAACGAGATCCCAACTCCAGAACCCGGCCTTGATAGACTTCGACCAAGTGCAATAGTTCGAGACGCTTGGCTCCGCTATTTACGGCAAATTTTAAAAGCACCATCTCGCGGGCCATCTGTACCGATTCGGTCAGTTCTACCACCTTGATCACATTTATCAACTTATTAAGCTGTTTGGTGATCTGCTCAATAATATGATCCGCCCCCTGGGTGACTATCGTCATGCTTGAAACGGTTGAATCATCAGTTTCGGCCACCGTCAGGCTTTCGATATTAAAGCCGCGCCCACTAAACAGTGACGCGATACGGGAGAGGACACCAAACTCATTCTCGACTAAAACACTAATAATATGTTTCATCTTATCCTCACCTCCTTAGACCAGCAACATATTGGAGATCGCCTCGCCGGCGGGCACCATGGGGTAAACATTCTCTTCGGCCGCAACTACCACATCAACCACCACCGGGCCGGGATGGGCGAAAGCCTGTTTTAAGATCGGCTCCACCTCTTCCGGCGTCCGCGCCCGCAGACCGAGAGCACCATAAGCTTCAGCCAGTTTAACAAAATCGGGAGCGTGGTTCATCTGGGTTGACGAATAATGTTTGTCAAAAAAGAGCTCCTGCCACTGCCGCACCATACCAAGATAGCCATTATTAAGAATAATTACCTTGACCGGCAGATTATATTGAACCACGGTAGCCAGCTCCTGACTATTCATCTGAATACTGCCGTCACCGGCGATATCAATGACCAGGCGCTCAGGAAAAGCCACCTGCGCCCCCATCGCCGCCGGCAGACCGTAACCCATGGTTCCGAGACCACCGGAGGTCAACCAACTCCGAGGTTTTGTGAAAGTAAAAAACTGAGCCGCCCACATCTGATTCTGACCAACTTCAGTACTGATAATCGGATCATGCCCTTGTGCCAGCTGACTGATTTTCTCAACCACAAACTGGGGCTTAATAATATCGTCCTGCTCGTAAGAGAGTTTATGCAACTCCCGCCAATAGGCGATTTTTTTAAGCCACTCATCATGACCTGCGGCACAGAGTTCAGCCTTTTCACCAGAAGCCTTAACTTCCTCCAGCATCTTCTGCAAAACATCTAAAAGATCACCGACAATCGGAATATCAACATCAATATTTTTACTGATCGAAGTCGGATCAATATCGACATGAATAATTTTGGCATCGGCGGCAAACTTGTCGAGACGGCCGGTAACCCGATCATCAAAACGGGCGCCGAAGGCGACCAGCACATCACTTTCTGTAACCGCCATATTGGCGCGATAGGTACCATGCATCCCGAGCATCCCCAAAGAAAGATAGTCATCTTCAGGAAAAGCCCCAAGCCCCATCAGAGTTGTGGTTACCGGTATATTGAGCCGACAAGCGAGATCGGTCAATTGAGCTGCGGCATCGGCAAGAACCACGCCGCCGCCAACATAAAAAAGTGGCCTCCGAGCCTTAAAAAGCATCTGCATGGCCCGCTGGATCTGACCGGCATGACCGTTATAATTGGGATTATAACCTTTAAATGAAGGTTGAACCGCCTTTTTTTTGAAATATTTCCCGGCAATCACATCTTTGGGCAGATCAACCAGAACCGGCCCCGGTCGACCGCTGCCAGCGATATGAAAAGCCTCGTTAACAATCCGCTCCAGATCTTCAACCCGCTTGACGAGAAAGTTATGCTTGGTACAGGGCCTGGAGATACCGACGATGTCAGCTTCCTGAAAAGCGTCATTGCCGATCAATGGGGTCGGCACCTGACCCGTAAACACGACAATCGGAATTGAATCCATATAAGCCGTGGCCAGACCGGTTACCGTATTGGTGGCCCCCGGCCCGGAAGTCACCAGCGCCACTCCAACCTTGCCCGTAGCCCGGGCGTAGCCGTCGGCGGCATGAACCGCTGCCTGTTCATGCCGAACCAAAAAATGGCGACAAGAATAGTCCGGCAAATGGTCATAAAAATTAATCACGGCTCCGCCAGGATAGCCAAAAATCACCTCAACCCCTTGCTCTTGCAAAACCTCAAGGAGTATTTGAGCTCCAATTATCTTCTTCATGCGCACCTCATTTTCATCACCATACATACTCAGGTTCAGATTTGTCAAGGAACCAAAGAAACCGTCAACAATCCCATCTCTTCTGGCAAGCCGAGCATCAAGTTCATATTCTGAATCGCCGCTCCGGCGGCGCCCTTAACCAGATTATCGATCGCTGAAAAAAGAATCAGACTCCGC
>JAGGWR010000251.1 GCA_021163445.1 Candidatus Tharpella aukensis | reverse complement strand
CGCCAGGTTTCAGCATCAGGTTCCGGCCCGATCTCTGAAAATAGCTGCCGAAGCAGCATGATTGTATCAAAACCGTAGGTTTCAAGCAGGCCGGGCTTCTCGCCCTGATAGAGGGCTGAAAAACTTTCCTGAAAAGCGGTAAGCTCCGGGGAAACATCGGCGCAAGTTGCACAAAAAGCATCAACAAAGAGCGCACCATCAGCATACTCTGAGGCCGAAGCCAGCAACTCTTTACTATTCCAATAACGTCCGCCGAGCAGCCAACACTCCTCAAGATCGTAAAAAGCGAGCTGAGGAATCAAAAGCTTCAGGGTTTGCGCTCGATCAGGTACGACAATAGCTTCAAAATCACAATTGAGCAGGGGCCGCGGCATCACCTCTTCCTCTCCATCAAAAAGCTCAAGATCGTTCCCCTCAAGACCAATTTCGCGAGCCAGCGCCGCCAGGCTATCTTCTTCCTCAACACCTTTTTCAGCCTTCTCCATTTGACGCTGACGCTCTTTCGACCAAGCCTCATACTCCTGACGCCTCTCTTTGAAACGGCGATAGCGCTCTGAACCTATCATTTCACGAATTGCGGGGCCAAAATCGGGACGACTGGAATCATAATAGACCTGCCGCACCACCTGGCCGCCCCAAGCCGTAACCTGAGCTGTAAAGTTCTCAGCAAACTCACGTCCATAACGGTTTTTAGGTACGAGCATAGCGAAATCTTTTAAACCCATCCGAGTCATCGCCAAACCGGCCAGTGAAACCGCTTGATTGCGAATTGTCGGATAGTGCAAAAAAACATTGTCATAACGCTCAAGATTTCGCAGAAGTGGACTTAAACTAATCATGGTAACACCCAGACTCTGCGCCTCCACGGCGGCATAATTAGCCGCTTTCCCGGTATAAGGGCCGACTAACAGATCAACTTTCTTCTCATTAACCAGATAACGAACCCCGGCCCGAGCCCGTTCACCCTCACCGGCAGTATCGTAAATCAGCAATCGTAAACGAGGTAGAGGTTGTGATTGTGGTTGCGGTTTAGAAGTTAAAACTATCCCGGTGACCGGTTCCAACGCAACGTCCGAATCAATTTCCGCTACCGGTGCAGCGTCAACAACTGAAACCATTGCCGAAGTTTTTGGAGAGTCAGCAATCTTAGCTTCATCTTGCACTTCAGACATTTCAGAAGGTGAGATAGTTTCAGCCTCTGAAGCTGCTTCAGCAAAAACCTCAGGATAAACCCCCAGCGCCAACTCCATACCCCGTAAAAAACGCTCACCGGCAGCCGCGTTGGAACCACTTAAAGGCAGAAGGCAGCCAATCGTAAATTCTTCCGTACCGGCCAAAGTTTGATGAAAGAGGAGAAAATCCTGGGCTTCCGTTCTAAAATCCTCACTAACATCGCACTCCGAGCACAACTTACGAGCCAATTCCAATAAAAGTTGCTCCTCGGCTTCCGGCAATCCGGCAGAGGGCAGACGCCGCAGACGCAAAAAATATTCCGCCGTTACCAGACACGATAGATCTGCATCACTCTCCTGAGACCACCAATCCGCGACCTGATCATCCGTCAAATAAGAGAGCAGCAGGGAAAAGCGATCACCAACTTCAGTATCGGGAGAACGCAGATAACGCTCCCTCACAACACGGCAAGCACCGAAATAATCTCCCAGGCGTTCGAGTTGATCAGCCTGTTTTTGCCAGAACGAATCAGATCCGCCAACCTCCAAACCTGAAGGCCGCTGCAGGGTTCCGACTGAAGAAGGCCTACCGAGGTCTGTTTTCTGAAATTCGGCACAGCCCGTCAAAGCCAGCAAAATGACAATCAAAGCCACAAAAAAATATTTCTTTCCCATCTATATCCTCTCTTTACCTAATCCGACCTGAAAACAAGATAACATTTATTCAACGTAACTATTCAACTTTGTTTTTTCGACGCCAGCATCACTGAACATATTACAGCCATAACAGTCAACCAAAAAAGGTAAAATAATTGGTAACTATTCAGCATAAGCAGAAAAACACCTAACTTTAATGGATTTCAGTGAATTCTGGGGACATAACCTGATTCTCCGAAGAAAATCGGGATTGTGTCCCCTGAATTTACGGGTTAGCTGAATAGTTACAAATAATTTTACTCTGACCCCAATTAAAACGCAAAAGGGTACGACGCTTGGCGTCGTACCCTTTTTTTTACTCCTGAAGATGGCGAAAAATCTTAGCCTTTCAAGATATCTGCCAGATCCGGCAAGATTGTCGGCAGTTCATCGATCAGTTTCTTAACTGCATTGACTGAATTATCGAACATCGCCTGCTCGGTTTCATTGAGTTCGAATTCAATAATCGCTTCAACCCCTTTGGAGCCGAGAACACAGGGCACGCCAACATAGTAATTGTCAACTCCGAATTCGCCTTTAAGCAGCGCGCAGACGGGCAGTACTCGTTTTTGATCTCGTAAAATTGCCTCAGCCATAGAAATTGCTGAGGAAGCCGGACTGTAAAAAGCTGAACCATTGCCCAGCAATTTGACAACTTCGCCACCCGCCATCTTGGTGCGCTCAACCATAGCATCCATAACTTCCTGAGCTTTGGCCTGGTCGCCGCCATATTTACGAACCAACTGCTCCATCACGGGAATGCCGTTAACATTGGCATAACGAACAATCGGCACCATGGTGTCACCGTGGCCGCCGAGCACCATTGCATTAACGTCGCGGGTTGAAACTCCAAGTTCCCAGGCGATAAACGAACAGAAACGGTTGGAGTCAAGCACCCCGGCCTGACCGATAACCCGCTCTGAAGGAAATCCGGTAACTTTTTGACATAAAGTAACCATCGCATCCAGCGGATTAGAAATAATAATTACAAAAGCATCAGGAGCGTGCTCTTTAATCCCTTCCGAGACCTGTTTCATGATTTTTGAGTTAATTCCGAGCAGATCATCACGGCTCATACCCGGCTTGCGCGGCAGGCCAGCGGTGACAATAACAATATTCGAACCAGCGATATCGGCGTAGCTATTGGTTCCTTTCAAATCAACGTCAAATTGATCAATCCGGGCAACTTCGGCCAGATCAAGCATTTTCCCCTGCGGCAAACCCTCGACAATGTCAAACAGAACCACATCACCAAGCTCTCTCTGGGCACATAATTGAGCCAGCACACCACCAATCTGCCCACCACCAATCAATGAAATTTTCGCTCTCTTCATTATTCATCCCTCCACTTTATAAAATCTGTTTAGACTAAAAAACGGCCCCATAAGGACTCACGCTGAAACTTTTCAAGCCGAATGTATACAGTATGCAAAAGGGTAAAAGATGTCAAGAAAAAAAGCGTCCCCAATTTTTTAATTGACATAGTCAAAAGTGAACAGTAAGCTGACAATCAACATTAAAAGTAACTATTCAGCGAGGAAAAATGTCATGGCTGAAAAAAGCAAAGTTAGTGCCTTGATTCTTGGTTTATTAATCTGTTTGGGTCTGGCCATGCTCGGCTACCTGCTTGGTGATGCCGCTCT
>JAGGWR010000167.1 GCA_021163445.1 Candidatus Tharpella aukensis | reverse complement strand
GCTCTTCGAGCACAAAACCCTCTTCGCTAAAAGCCTGTTGCCAGAGCGAGTAATCAAAATGATCACTCCAGGCATCAAATGAACAGCCCAAATGCCGGGCTCTTTTAAGTACCGGCCAGAGACTACGATCTCCACGACTAAAAATCCCCTCAAGCAGACTTAGACGACTATCATGCCATTTAAAATTAAGCCGCCGCCCCGGAGATTTTTTCTTTAAGCCCTGACGAATAATTTCCTGGCGGCGCAAAGTTTCCTCAAGGCCGATCTGCTCTTCCCATTGAAAAGGGGTATGCGGTTTGGGCACAAACGTAGAGACCGAAACATTAAGTCTTTGCCGTTTATTTTGCGCTCGCGCCAGTGCCCGACCGCAGAGTTCAACAATACCTTCGATATCAGCATCGGTTTCACCGGGCAGGCCGATCATGAAATAGAGCTTAATCAGATCCCAGCCTTGAGCAAAAAGTTTCTCAATCGTGTCGAGAATCTCTTCCTCACTTAAACCCTTATTGATAATATCCCGCAGACGCTGGCTGCCGGCTTCCGGGGCAATCGTAAAACCGCCCTGGCGGCTGCGTTTGAGCGCTTCAAGAAGTTCGTCATTCAAAACTCCGGCCCGGACTGAAGGGAGGGATAGATCAAGTCCGGGACAAGCCCGCTTCATCCCGACAACCAGCTCCAGCAGCTGTGAATAATCTCCCACACTTAAAGAGAGCAGCGAAAGCTCCTCCATACCGGTGGCGGCAGCGCCAGCGACGGCGGCGGCAATAAGTTTTTCCGGTGGCTGTTCGCGTACCGGGCGATAGATCATCCCGGCCTGACAAAAACGACAACCGCGACTGCAACCACGAGAAATCTCAAAAGCGAGACGGTCATGCACCGCCTGAATCAAGGGTACCGGAGGCGTGGTCGGCAGAGGCAATTTTGCCAGATCAGTAAAAATCCGGCGCTGAACCAACTTGTAATCGTCGCGCAGCGGTTTTGCGCAAACAACGTCATTGATACTCTCCGCCTGAAAAAAAGAGGGCACATAAACCCCTTCAATCCCGGCCAATTTCAGCAAAAGATCAGCCTTGGCCCAGCCCTCTTTTTTGGCAGCCAGAACCAAGGCACCAATCTCGACAACTGCATCTTCCCCATCACCAATCAAGATTGCATCAAAAAGTAGAGCGACCGGTTCCGGGTTAACCATACTCGGCCCCCCGGCAATAATTAAGGGGAAATCCTCACCGCGTTCGGCGGCGTCGCAGGGAATTGCGGCCAACTCCAACATCAAAAGAACATTTGTGTAGGCCATCTCGTAAGAGAGCGAAAACCCGAGCAGATCAAACTGCGCCAGAGGGGTCGAGCTCTCTAATGAAAAAAGAGATTTTTTTTGCGCTTTAAGATTGGCCGAAAAATCAGCTGCCGGGGTGAAAACCCGCTCGCAAAAAAACTCTTCCTGGCGATTGATAAGCTGATAAAGGAGCAAAAAACCATAGTTAGACATCCCCAACTCATAAAGATCGGGAAAGGCCAGAGCCATATGCATAATCTCAGCGCCCGGCTCTTTATAAACCGAATTAAGCTCGTGGTTGAGATAGCGTCCGGGTTTTTCAACCCCTCGCAAAAGTTCGTAATCAAATTCTATTTTAGTCATGAAATAATTATTAGCCGCGAAAGGAGACGAAAAATCACGAAAAAACTTTTGTCTGTTTTCATGATTTTCCCTCTCTTTAGATTTAGGATACTAAAAATCCGTTATTTTTAAACCAATTAACCCCACGTTTCAGCTCAGAACGTTGATGCAGTTCGAAAGTGTGAACCCGGGCCTTAATATTATGACTTGCAACCAGAAATTTTAAGGCCTCAAAATCTATCAAACCGTCACCGGGAACCATGTGATCGTCAAAACGACGACGATTATCATGCAGATGAAAAGCCAAGATGTGATTCTTTAAAAGACCCAACCATTCACTTAAATCCATCTCCCCGAAAAGATTCCAGTGACCAATATCAAAACAACCACCGAAAGCCGGTGACGCGATTTCATCAAAAAGCATCCGCAAACCGCCGGGGGTTGTTTCAAAAATATTCTCAATCGCCAAAGCCGTTGACAACTCTTCGGCCTGAATCGCCAGTGGCCGCCAGAAAGCGATGCTCTGTTCAAGCCAGAGATTGACATTAAGATTAAAACGCCAACGTTCGTAGCCGGAATGCAGAACTATCACTTCGGGTTGACAAATCCGAGCCAGTTCAAAAAGGTCGAGAAAACGTTTTCTGGTCACAGCCACAACCTGCGGGTCGTAACCGGCGGGAGAAAGATCGAGAAATGGCCCATGAAAAGAGCAAGGCAGACCATGCTCTTTAAGCCGGGCCGCCGCCCGTTCCAGAGGTTTTCGATCAGCCGCCAGTTCTTCTAAATGCAGAGCCGAAAAATAGATCTCAGGAGCAAGTTCAAGCTCGACCAAAGTATCGATAACACCTTCTAAAAAATGATATGGAGTATGCACAAAAAGACGATCAAACATTAAATAACACCTCAAAAACTATCTGAAAAATCTTAACAACAAACTACTCCCGCCTCCAATAACAAAACCCGCGACCAAGCGCAAGGTTTTGTATTTATTGTTTAAATGGGGTCAGAGTAAAATTAAATTTAATTTTACTCTGACCCCATTTAAACAATTGAATTTGCAGCGATGAAAAAACTATTGATACAAGAGTTCTTTGATATCCGGGGTTATCAAGAGCTGGCAATCGTAGGAAGCAATCACTGCTTTTTTCTGGAAATCTACCAAGCGAGTATTGAGCAATACATGATCACGGGCTTCAATATAGGTACCTAATAAAACCAACCGGGCATCAAGCTCTTGGGCAACCTTGGAAAATTCACGACTTAAGACGAATTCACCTGCTGGGCTCTGATAAAAGATATCTTTCATCCGCGTTTCTCGGAGTAAAAAACCACGTCCCGCCAGACGGCTTAAGAGTTGCTCCGCCATCAATTGACCAAAACGACTGGTTTTCGTAAAATCATCGAGTTGGACAAAAGTTGTCACCACCAACACCGCCGGCCGTTCAATATCGACAGGGATCTTTTCAATCAGACGATTACTGATAATCCCGACCTTGTAATCACGTTCATACTCATAATCATAATAGTCGGGAGGGTACGTCGAGCTACAAGCGACCAGAATAAAGAGGCCCAATAAAAGCGTGGCCATACAACTAACCCATCGCCTTTTCACCACATCTGTAAACACTCTTCTCATAACCAGAGCTCCCATTAGTCAGCCGGGACAACTTTTACGGTAGGCTGACGATAGTCAAGAAGATAGTTGACCATTGGTGAACGCGGCAGCCAGACTCCAGAAGAGGCATAGATCACCTGAGATGTATTACCGATAACCCGAGCTAAAACATAGACATATTGCGGGGTTACGGTATAGGATCCGGTAATCATGAAGGTTGCCTGATGTTCGGAAAAAAGTTTCTGCATATCCTGGCTCATCGCCAGCATACCAAACTTTTTATGGATCCGCATCGAACGGCTGAGACGCACCTCTATCACCTGCAAGCCGGTATTTTGCATCCGGCTCGCCAAGGCATCACCTATCATCCGCCCCAATGGAGTTGTAACGTCATAATTATCCTCACTAACAAAAGCTGAAAAAAGGAATTTAGCATCAGCTTTGCGTTTATCATCGGACATTAACCCTTGATCAAGAAAATTGGCTCGCAAATCGGCCATCATACGATCCATCATGGACTCGAAAACGACCGCTTCATCATTAACCGGAGCAGGTTGAGCCGGAGGAGAGGTTATCACTTCAGCAGTCTCCACTTCAGCTTCCGCCGGAAGCATCGGCTCACTAACCTTCTCATAGCCGGAGCACGCCGTCAAAAACATGAAAAACAGACCCACAACCAGCCATTTCAAAGCAATTTTCTTAAACATCTTCCTCTCCTCTTATTTCCTGATTTGCATATCACATTATCGAGGCCTCTTGCAGTAATCGATCACGGTAAAGAGTGACAAAAAGTTCAAGATCTTCCTGCCAGGGCCGCATCAGCAACAAGCCATCATCTTTAAGCCTTCGATTAAGTAAGATCGAATTTGCCGGACGCCGGGCCGGAGTTGGATATTCGGCAGTCGTACACGGTACCAGACAATGCTCAACTTCCATCAACTCAAGAAAACGGACCGCAACCTGAAACCAGCTGGCCGAACCTTCACCGACGCCATGATAGAGCCCTCTTTTCCCCGACTCCACAAGAGACTGCAATTGTTGTGCCAAAGTCCGGCTCCAGGTCAGACAACCAAACTGGTCAGCTACTACTTTTCGGTCTCGACCAGGTTCCGCCAAAACCAGACGAAGCATGGTTTTGAGAAAATTATGACCGTTAATCCCGTAGAGCCAGGCTGTCCGCACAGCTAGATAAGCACAACCGGAATTAGCCACCGCCTCCTCACCTGCCAGTTT
>JAGGWR010000357.1 GCA_021163445.1 Candidatus Tharpella aukensis | reverse complement strand
GCCCGCGAAAAAAGATGCCGATATTTGATCAAACGGAAAAGTATCGGGGTTGTAATCTGGTAAGGGATGTTGGCAACGACGGCGACCGGGGCTGATAATTTCCGGTTTTCAGTAATAATCTCATCAAGATCTGTTTTGAGAAAATCACCACGCAGCAGGCTGAAATCGGCTTCAGAAACCGGGCTGAAACGTTGCTCCAGAGGTTCCCAAAGATCACTATCCGTCTCAACCGCCACCACTTGAGCCCCACTCTCAAGCAAGGCTGCCGTCAAAACCCCTTCGCCCGGACCGATCTCAAGTATGCTTTCACCGGGTTTAGGTGCTGCCAGATCAATAATCTTGGAGATTATATGACGATCCCGCAAAAAATGCTGGCCCAGGCGTTTTTTGGCCTGACGAGCTGAAACTTTAAAACTGGAATTCACTATATTCATACACTCGCACCCCAAGGGCACTTCCTTCTGGTCGTAAAAAGTTACGGAAAGTTACGGGATGGCTAAGTAAAAACTTCGATATACAAGGAGTAGTGATTTATCAGACGCGAGACCATACAGATAGTATGTCAAGTGACTGATAAATCTCTACGACGCCCCGCAGGAAGTGCCCTTGGGATGTGCAGAAGATCGGATTTTTTACAACGCCATCAAGGGTAAGCGAGAGCTGGGGTTAAGTGAAAGATCATCAATTAGCCCGGCCGCCAGACGGCGGCGGCCGACGAGCCCGATCATCGCCGCATTATCGGTACAAAATTTCGGTGGAGCGAGAAAAAAATCGACCCCTTGCAATTTAGCCGCATCGCTCATCCGCTGACGCAGATAACCGTTACAGGAGACACCGCCGGCCATAGCCACCTTTTTAATCTGGTAACGATCTGCGGCAGCCAGCGTTTTACGTACTAAAACTGCAGTCACCGCCTCCTGAAAAGAGGCCGCAAGATCACTGACAAAAGTCTCGCCGATCAGATCGCCGGACAACTTTTTCTGACGCGCCAGAGCCGTTCGCACCGCTGTTTTCAGACCGCTGAAACTGAAATCAAGGGACTCCTTGCCGAGCCAGGCCCGAGGCAGTTTTATGGCTTCGGGATCACCGGAACGGGCTCTTTTTTCGATCACCGGCCCGCCGGGAAAACCGAGTTCCAGCATCCGGGCGACTTTGTCAAAAGCTTCACCGGCAGCATCATCGATAGTGCGCCCGAGAAGTTCATAGTCATGCCAATCACGGGCCAGATAAAGACTGGAATGACCACCGGAAACAACCAGGCCGATAAAAGGAAAGGTCAAATCGGGATTGGTCAGCAGCGGTGAGAGGAGGTGTCCTTCAACATGATTGACGCCGACCAAATCTATGTTTCGGGCATAAGCTAAAGATTTAGCATAGGCAACACCAACCAACAGTGAGCCGACCAGCCCCGGCCCCTTGGTCACACAAACCGCTTCAACATTCTCAAGCGGGGTTTGCGCTTCTAACAAAGCCTGCTCAACCACCCACCGAATATTTTCACAATGACGACGTGAAGCCAGTTCCGGTACGATTCCGCCATAAAGTTCATGGAGCGCCACCTGGCTCGATACAATACTGGAGAGCACCTGGTTGTCATCACCAAGAACCGCCGCGCAGGTATCATCACAAGAAGTTTCAATTGCAAGTAAAGTCATAGTCGTCTTTTAACCCATTTACAAGGCTGGGACAAGGGAAAAGAGGAAACCAGTTTCTTACTCCTGAAAGCCGGTCACAAAAAATAAGAAGTTTTTTTAGTCTCTCGCCCGTTCGCATTGCTCACTCAAGACGCCAAGACGCCAAGGAAAACCATAAGCTAACTTGATTACGTGGTAAATATTCGGCTAGCTGTTAAGAAATCACTAAGTTTGAAAATTATTACGGGCACGAGGCACAGAGTTTTTCATAAACACAAGCAGATTGGTAAGAAATCACACTATTCCCATATTTGCTCTATCATTCCGGTTCTAAACTTTGTACCTTTGTGCCTGCTGCCTTTGTGCCTTGATGGCTTTACAGAGTAAAGCCGAATATTTACCTTGAACTCTTTGCGTCTTTGCGAGAGGCATTTGGATTGCGGGCAAAAAGGGAATCAGACTTAAAGTTCTCCACGAAGGCGTAACAGTTCAACCCGGTCATCAAAGAAAATTTTAGTTCCGGCAATTTCCTGATAATCTTCATGCCCTTTACCGGCCAGCAAAAGAATATCCTGCTTTTCCATCATTTTGACGGCTGACTCGATGGCCTGGCGACGATCAATAATAACCTCATAGGAGGTTCGCGCCGGAATGCCGGAAACAATTTCTTTGGCAATCTCTTCTGGATCTTCATGACGAGGATTATCATTGGTAACAATGATGTGATCAGCATAGGCTGCCGCCACCCGTCCCATACGCGGCCGTTTATCGCGATCCCGGTCGCCGCCGCAGCCAAAAACAACTATAAGGCGGTGATGTGGCACCCTTTTAAGCGTCTGCAAAACCTTGAGCAATGCATCATCAGTATGGGCATAATCTACCAAAGCTAAAGATTTACCGGGAAAGGCCACCGCCTGTAAACGCCCCGGAACTCCAGAGGTTGCAGCAAGGGCAGCGGCCACTTCATCCCAGGAAACGCCCAAACCTCGAGCCATCAGCGCCGCCGCCGCCATATTATCAGCATTATAACGACCAATCAACGGCGCTCGCCAACGCCGCGCTTCATAAGCACCGGTTAATTGACAAACCAGACCAAAAAGACCTTCCTGAACAACTCGTAAATGGTAATCAACATCCCGGCGTAAACGCCCCCAGGAGATAACCCGGCTACCGGCCATCTCTTTTTGCAAACGACGACCAAAACGATCATCACCATTAACCACGATCACCGCATCTTCAGCCAGCAAATCCTGAAAAAGAAGCCGTTTTGCCAGGTAATAGTTTTCCATGGTCTCATGATAATCGAGATGATCGCCGCTTAAATTGGTAAAAATAGCTCCGCTAAAACGAGCCCTTCCCAAACGACTCTGGGCCAGAGCATGACTCGAAACTTCAAGCAGCGCCCGGCGGCAACCATTTTTCACCATTCGGGCAAATAGAGCTTGCAAAACAAAAGGGTCGGGAGTCGTCCGACTCGCCGCTTCCCAGGTTCCGCCACAGTCATAACCGACAGTTCCCACCATACCGACTTTTTCATCAATGCGAGAAAAAATATCACGCAGCAAAAAGGCGGTCGTCGTCTTGCCGTTAGTACCGGTGATGCCGATCAGTTCCAACTCCTGAGCCGGAAAACCATACATCACTTCGGCCACCCCGGCCGCCGCTGCGTAAGCATCAAAAACCTGCAAACCAGCAATACCGGAAGGCAAATCCAGTTCCTTTTCACTAACTATCGCCACCGCCCCGGATGCCAAAGCCTGATCCAGGTAGCGATGACCATCATCCAGGGCTCCGCTCACCGCGACAAAAATCCAGCCCGGGCGAACCTTACGCGAGTCATTAGTCGCCCCGGCGACCATAACCCGGTCATCACCCTTCACCTCTATTATAAATGGTCGAAGATGATTAATATATGAACGTAGCAACTGCACAATAAAGTTCACCAAATTAAATTGTAACTATTAATGGCGGCAGAAAATGTCACGGGATAGGCTAAACTAAAAAAGGCACTTAACGATAATCCGCTAAGTGCCTTTTTTTGTTGGTAAATTTATGGTGAGCCGTGCTGGGTTCGAACCAGCGACCCTCTGATTAAAAGTCAGATGCTCTACCAACTGAGCTAACGGCCCCGATCAATTTCTCAATCGAGCGCCGCTTTTATCAAAAGCCCCAGACTTTGTCAAGAGAAATTAGGAAGTTTTCATCAACAACAGAATAAATTTTAAGAATATTTAAAAAAGAAATCATCATTTCATATATAACTGGGAAAACATTCAACCTACATTTACATAATTACCCCTTTCGTGCGAATTATAAAAATGCAGAATTTTGAATAAACAATATAACTTCAGTTTATACTTGCATTTAATGAAAAAAAATACTACCATGTACTCTGTTAGTTGTTCTTTTAAAAATTTCAACCCTTTTACTGATGAGGTGTATTATGAACAGAGCAAGTAAGATTCAAATCCAATATTTTCTGCTGATAGCCGCTGCAATCCTTTTATTTATACCCGTCAACAGTATCGCTAAAGAGAAAAAGATTCGCCTCTCCTACAGTATCTTCTTTCCTCCCTCACATGCTCAATGTAAAGCCGGAGTGGCCTGGGCCAAAGAGATCGAAAAACGCAGTAACGGCCAGGTTGAGATTACGGTCTACCCCGGCGGCACCCTGACCAAAGCGCCACAGGTCTATGATGGCGTGGTTAATGGTATCTCCGATATCGGCATGTCCTGCTTTGCCTACACCAGAGGAAGATTCCCTCTCCTTGAAGGGCTTGATCTGCCGGTCGGCTATCCCGACGGCAAAACCGCCACCAAAATCGCCACGGCTATCACTAAAGAGTTCAACCCTAAAGAGGTTCAGGATACAAAAGTTCTCTATATCCATGCCCATGGCCCCGGCGTTCTCCACACTAAAAAGAGACCAGTTCAACATTTAGCCGATCTTAAAGGGCTGAAAATTCGTTCGACCGGCCTCAGTGCTAAAATCGTCAAAACGCTCGGAGCCCTGCCGGTCGCCATGCCCCAGGGAGACACCTATGAAGCCCTGCAAAAAGGCACAGTTGACGGAACCATCGGGCCAATCGAAGTTCTCAAAGGCTGGAAACAGGGTGAGGTTATTAAATATAGCACCGACCTGCCGGGTATCGGCTATACGACCTCAATGTTCGTCGTCATGAACAAAAGAAAATGGCAAGCCCTGCCTGATAACATGAAAAAGATTTTCGAAGATGTCAGCAGCGAATGGATTGCGATTCAGGGACAGGCCTGGGATGACGCTGATGCCGCCGGCCGCGCTTACACTCTGGAGAAAGGCAATAAGATCTACACCCTGTCGGAAACTGAAAGTGCGAAATGGAAAGCCAAAGTCCAACCGATACTGGATGACTATATTAAAAAAACTACAAGTAAAGGTTTACCGGGAGATAAGGTTGTAGCCAAGATTAAAGAGATGTTGAACTAAGGCGGGCAACGCCCACGACCCGAGGCACAAAGTAAAAAGCAAAAAAAACTTTGTGCCTCTGTGCCTGCTGCCTTTGTGCCTTATCCATTATTAAGTTAACTTCAGAAAAGTTACAAACTTTTTTAATTCTTTTTTGGTACCGGCTTATCCGGTTAGGAGTTTAAAAAGCGTGACAAAAATCACCAAACTGTTTGTAGAGCTGATGAATTATCTGGCGGCGGCCAGCATTATTGCGATGATGCTGTTAACTTGTGCAGATGTCTTATTGCGTTTCTTTAAACACCCGATTCTCGGCACTTACGAACTCGTCGGACTTTTCGGAGCTCTAACGATTGCCTTTGCCATACCGGCCACCACTTTAACTAAAGGTCATGTTGCCGTAGATTTCATAGTCGAAAAACTGCCCACAGCGGGGCAAAAGTTCTGTACGGTTATCGCCAATTTGCTAAGTCTCTTTCTCTTCGCTTTGATTGCTTGGCAATCTTTTCTCTACGCCAACATACTCAGAACCAGTGGGGAAGTTACTTTAAGTCTGGAGATGCCTTTTTACCCCGTAGTTTATACTATCTCCGCAGCCTCGCTACTGGTCTGCATCGTGCTTCTACTTGAGATTGCAACCCTAAAACAGAAGGTACCGGCAATATGAGTCCCTGTACCATCGGCTTGATTGGTCTTGCGGTTTTAATCGTCCTCCTTTTCGCCCGGATTCCGGTCGGTTTTGCCATGGCCATCGTCGGCTTTGTCGGTTTTGTCCAGCTGGTCAACCTTGACGCAGCCTTATCGCTGCTGGCCCGAGATGTCTTCTCTACTTTAAGCTCTTACGGCCTGACCGTTATTCCACTTTTTATCTTTATGGGACAGGTCTCATTTCACGCCGGTATCAGCCGGCGCCTTTATGATACCGCCTACGCCTTCATCGGCCACCGGCCTGGCGGTCTGGCGATGGCAACAGTTGGCGCCTGTACCGCCTTTGGCGCGATTTGCGGCTCCTCTCCGGCTACCGCCGCGACCATGGCAACTGTTGCCCTGCCGGAGATGAAACGTTACAACTACTCGATGGAGCTGGCTACCGGAGCCGTCGCTTCCGGCGGCAGTCTCGGCATGCTTATCCCACCCAGCGTCGTATTTATTGTCTACGGTATCATGACCGAACAATCAATCGGCAAACTTTTTATGGCCGGTATTCTTCCGGGACTTTTAATCGCCGGCCTCTTCTGCCTGGCCATCACCTTATCTTGTCGCCGCAATCCGGCACTCGGCCCTCCGGGACCAAGAACAGACTGGCAAGGTAGAATTAAGTCCCTCAAAGGAACCGGCGAAACCCTGCTCCTCTTTATTTTGGTTATGGGTGGCCTTTTTGCCGGTTTATTCACTCCGACCGAAGCCGGTGCAATCGGAGCCTTATGCAGCATCGGAATTGCCCTTATAGGGCGCAATCTGACCTTTGAAAAATTGAAGCTCTCACTTTTCGAGACTACCCGCACCGCCTGTATGGTCATGATTATTGTTACCGGAGCCGTAATTTTCGGCCATTTCCTGGCCGTCACCAGAATTCCGTTCGACCTGGCTAGTTGGGTTGCTGGCCTGCCTTTGCCCCGTTTTTTCATCATGATGGTGATTATAGCAGTCTATTTCTTCGGCGGCTGCTTTATCGATGCCCTGGCCTTAATTCTATTGACCGTTCCGATCTTTTATCCGGTTATCCTGGCCCTCAATTACGATCCCATCTGGTTTGGTGTAATTATTGTCCTGGTCACGCAAATGGGAGTTATCTCACCTCCGGTCGGCATCAACGTCTACGTCGTCAAAGGGGTTGCACCGGATATTCCGCTAGGCACCATTTTCAAAGGGGTTATCCCTTTTCTTGTCGCCTTGGTTGTCGGCACCATTATTTTAATTGCTATTCCGCAAATTTCACTATTTCTCCCCGGCTTGATGAATTAAATACAAAAAAAGGCCGGGCAAATACCCGGCCTTTTTTTCTCAATTGCATTGTCTTGAAATCTGATATTATCTTGCTTTTCTCTGCGTCTTTGCGTCTCTGCGAGAAAACGCTTTTTATCTCCCGCAGGGGCGCAGAGAAAAACCGCAATGTAAAATTAGCGAATCAGTAACACCGGTACATGGCACTCCTGAACAACTTTATTGGCAACTGAACCAAACATCAAATTGGATAGTTTTCCGCTCCCATTTGGTGAAATAAAGACAAAATCAACCCCTTCTTTCGCCGCCACCTGACAAATCATATCCGCCGGATTACCTCGTTCCACCTTGATCTCAGTCTCAATTCCAGACTTTTCGAGTTCCTGGCGATGACGCTCAACCACTTTCTCACAATGGTCGATCCTTTGCGCAGTAATTGCCTCGAGTTGAGCCTGCTGAAAGCCATGATACTCAAGTTGAGATAATGGCACAACAATCAACAGGGTTACCGACATCGACATCTGCTCTTTCAACTTTACAATATATTGTAAAGTTCGATGCGCGGCCACGGAATCATCAACCGGAACTAATACTCGTACAGTCATATTTTTATCTCCAAATCAAAGTCCATAAAACATTCTCGGTAAAAAGAGCACCAAATCAGCCCAGTAGGTTAAAATCAACAAAATAACTATCTGGATAGCCAAGAAAGGCATCACCGCTTTGGTTACATAGATCAACCCCCGGTTGACCAGAGCCCCGGTGATATAGAGACTAACCCCCAGCGGCGGCGTACAATAGCCGATACCTAAGTTAACCGTCATCAAGAGACCAAAATGGAGTGAGTTAATGCCGTACTCCGGTAAAATCGGTAAAAGGATAGGAGCCAGGATCAACGTGGCTGAAATAATATCCATAAACATGCCGACTATCAACAACATGACGTTGACAATCAACAAAAATGCCCAAGCCGAATGCACCTGGCTGATAACCGCATCGGCAATCATAGACGGGATCTGTTCCAAGGTCAAATAGCGACCGAACGTTGTTGCCCCAGCCACAATAATCAGGAGGGTTGCCGAAGTTATCGTCGAAGAGACGACCACCCCTTTAACTGCTCTAAACTTCATATCCTTATGGATAAAGAGCTCCACGATAAAGGCGTAGACACAAGCTACAACCGCTGCTTCATTAGCCGTAAAAACACCGGAAAAAATCCCGCCGAAGATAATAACCGGCAACATCAAGGCCCAGAAACCTTCCCGAAGAACTGTCTTCAACTCTTTGAAGGTCGGGGCCGGGGATCGTTTAAAATTACGATTTCGGCAATAAAAATAGGAGTAGAGCGACATCGACACAATGATCATAAAGCCGGGAACAAAACCGGTCATAAAGAGAGCTGCCAAAGAGTCGTTACTGACCATCGAATAGAGAATCATCGAAATACTGGGAGGAATGATAACCCCCAAAATCGGTGCCGTGGTCATAATCCCGACGCTGAATTTTTCGTCGTACTGATTCTCCATCAAAGCCGGGATCATAAATCCGCCAATCGCAACCACAGTGGCGACCGTCGATCCGGAAATAGCGCCAAACATACCACAGGCAAGCACTCCAGCCATGGCCAGACCGCCCGGGAAAAATCCGACAACCGCGTTGGCAACCTTGATCAACTTATGAACGATTGACCCCGACGTCATGATATTGCCGCAAAGGATAAAAAAGAGCACCACAACCAGGGCAAAATTATCCATACTGCGAAACAGGGTTTGAGCCAACATCAAAATCGGCATGTCGGTAAAATAGACAAACCCTAAGATGCTGGTAAAAAAGAGGGACATAAAGACCGGAATCGTCGCCCCCAGACAACCAAGCAGACAGAGAACAATAATAATATAAGAGCTATCCATTATTGCACCTTTTGCCCGGTGTAATCTTCCCAGATCACCATAAGAGTTCTAATTGCCATCATCCCCCCCATAAGCGGGAGGATCGCATAGAGAAAGACCAACGGAATCTCCAAAATAATTGTCTTCTGATGGGTCTCATATTGCAACATTGCCATCTGCCAACCCAAGTAGCTAATCAGAACACCATACCCTAAGGTACAAATATTACTGAAATAGTCGAGCGGTTTTTTTAAGAAAGGAACAATCTGCGGGAGCGCATCAATCCTGATCATCGAGCGATTTTTCAACGCCGCAGAGCAGCCAATAAATGTAGTAT
>JAGGWR010000325.1 GCA_021163445.1 Candidatus Tharpella aukensis | reverse complement strand
GAGCCGGAGGAGGGGTTATCACTTCAGCAGTCTCCACTTCAGCTGCCGCCGGAAGCATCGGCTCACTAACCTTCTCATAGCCGGAGCACGCCGTCAAAAACATGAAAAACAGACCCACAACCAGCCATTTCAAAGCAATTTTTTTAAACATCTTCCTCTCCTCTTATTTCCTGATTTGCATATCACATCATCGAGGCCTCTTGCAGTAAGCGATCACGGTAAAGACTGACAAAAAGTTCAAGATCTTCCTGCCAGGGCCGCATCAGCAACAGGCCATCATCTTTAAGCCTTCGATTAAGTAAGATCGAATTTGCCGGACGCCGGGCCGGAGTTGGATATTCGGCTGTCGTACACGGTACCAGACAATGCTCAACCTCCATCAACTCAAGAAAACGGGCTGCAACCTGAAACCAGCTGGCCGAACCTTCACCAACCCCATGATAGAGCCCTCTTTTCCCCGACTCCACAAGAGACAGCAATTGTTGTGCCAAAGTCCGGCTCCAGGTCAGACAACCAAATTGATCAGCCACTACTTTTCGTTCGATACTAGAATCAGCCAAGGCCAGACGAAGCATGGTTTTGAGAAAATTATGACCGTTAATCCCGTAGAGCCAAGCTGTCCGCACAGCCAGATAAGCACAGCCGGATTTAGCCACCGCCTCCTCACCTGCCAGCTTACTGCGACCATAAATCGAAACCGGAGCCACCGCATCTCCCTCCACATAACCCTGTGTAATCACCCGATCTCCAGCAAAGACATAATCGGTTGACACCTGCACCAGCAAAGCCCCGCACTGTTTGGCGGCGGCGGCCAGGCGAGCCGGAGATTCGGCATTTATAAGATAAGCTTTCTCACTCTCAGTTTCACAATCATCAACTCGAGTGTGAGCTGCACAATTTATAATAACTTGCGGCTGACAAGCTAAAACTGCAGCACCGACCGCATCGGGCCGGGTAAGATCAAGATCAGAGGAATTAAAACCTTTAACCGTAAACGAGGGGGAAAAAATTTCCCGGCAATCGGAACCTAGTTGTCCTCTGGAACCAATCAACATCAAACAAGGATTTGGCCCATTTATTTTTCTATTTTTATTTTCCTGATCCATAGATACAAAACCTTCCGTCATTCACTTGTTAATCTGACGTCAAACTATTGACGAAAAAAAGGCCGAACCGGCATATGAGATACATACCAGTTCGACCATAAATTGTACAGGTCTGATCGAAAAATGATTTACTCGTAAAAAATCATCTGCTACAAACTTGCCAGAATTTTCTGGGCAAAAGGTTCAACCTCTTTTTTAATCTTGGCCGCTACCGGAGTCTGCTTGATCTTGATTCCGTCAACCACGATATTCATCTCATAAAGATTTTTCATCGTATCTTCAAGGATTCCTAAAGATTCGCCGCTCCAGCCAAAAGAGGCAAAAGCTGCGCCCGGTTTTCCTTTAAGATCGGCTTTCTCGAACTTAAAGAGCACCTGTTTCATAGTGTTGATCAAATCTTTATGGTAGGTCGGACCACCCAGCAAAAGGAAATCGGCCGCTTCCAGATCCGCAACCTCAGCCTCTTTCGGCTTGAACGCCTTAACTGCATGACCGGCACCGGTAAATAACTCACTCATAACATCAACAACCCGCTTGGTATTGCCGCGCAGGGAATCATAAACAATCACTATATTTGCCATTTATTATACTCCTAATGCCTTATTAGATTTAATCGATTTTGCTGAAACTATCTTTATCGGCACCACACATCGGACAGACCCAATCTTCCGGCAAAGCGTCAAAAGAGGTTCCGGCGGAGATATCAGCATCAGGGTCACCAACTTCAGGGTCATAAACATAAGCGCAGATATCACATACATATTTATCCATTTTTTCCTCCGATATTGAGTTACTATTGTTATTGTTATTCCCGTGTAAAAATCACGGAATGGCTACTTTTCACTCTTGTTTTTTTGTAACTATTCAGCTAACTCGCAAATTCAGGGTACACAATCCCGATTTCCTTCGGAGAATCGGGTTATGTCCCCAGAATTCGCTGAAATGCATCAGTATACGATATTTCTCTACTTACGCTGAATAGTTACATTTTTTTCAATTCTCCGGGCTCTGACCCCAGGCCCATCCAGGGCCAGATTCTCATTTATATATTTTAACACCATCAACTTATCAATCGCACTTATTTCACTGCCGTCATAGGCGACCATACGATCAACAATCTTGCGCCAGTCGGCCATGTAGGCCTCTTTTTCCATTATCACATCAAAATCATGACAATCGGTGCATTTTCGCTCAATCCGTTCAGTATCCGGCGGCGCCGCGAGAGCCGGTGTCACAAAGCCCAAAAACAGCACCAACAACAATCCGCTCCAAAATATTAATCGCCCCATACTAACTCTCCCCGGTTTTTCACCTCGTAAAATTGATCTTCCAAAATACGGGCATGCTGAGCCTCTTCCTTAGCCATTTTTTCAAACATGGCAACCCCGTTAGGATCTTCAATTTGGGCGGCCAGATCACGATAGGCCTGGCCCGCGTTTTTCTCGTTACGAATACCAATGGTTAAAATATCAAGCATCGTTTTCTGAACGTCACCATCAAGTTTAACTTGACCGCCCTCAACCTTAACCGGTTCCAGCAGAGCACTCTCATAAGTAATATAACAACTCTCCCCTTCAAGTGAGGCTTTTAACGCCTTTAAAGCTTCATAGTGACCAGTTTCAAACTCTGAAAGCTGCATAAAAAGTGCTTTACCCGAACCACTTTCCAATTTGGCAGCGGCCGCCGCGTAAAAATTACTGGCCTTTTTCTCCTCGGCCATACCCAGTTCGATTGCATCGATTACGGTCTTGCTACATTCAACCATAAGATCACCCCTTTTCACTCTTCCCAACTTAGAAGGATCTCCTTGCCGAGAAGTTAAAAGATATTGATAATTCACTCAAACTATACCGATTTAGTGTAGTCATACAACATCGAATATCTATTTGCAATCTTTTTTTATCTTTTTTTATCTTTTTTATCTTTTTTTGCCTTTTCCGGCTACAGGGCCAACCGCAACCAAATAAAGAGGGTCGAAATTCTCCGGAAGACAACAAGCTTGGGCGAGTTCGCGATCATAAAAGGCGCCGACCGCACAACATCCCAGACCTAAGGCCGTGGCTCCAAGATAGAGACGCTGCCCCCAACGACCGGCGTTAATTTGCAGACAGCGATAACTGCGCGGGCCATAGAGATCCTGAGCCGCTTCAAGATCGGCAAAAAAAATAAATTGCAGGGCCGCTCGCTCTAACCAACGCTGATCAAGCGCAGCTGCGGCAACCGCCCGCCGCCGATCCCGGTCGTCTAAAAGAGCGATGCGGCGGGCAAACGGATCGAATAGATAAAGTCCATCCGCAAGCCCGCAAACCCCGGACGCCAGAAAAACGATCTCCGGCACCGGCAAAGTAAGCGTTTCGAGAATTTGCCCCAACAGGGTCAGCAAACAATAAAGATTCTCAAGATCAATCAGGGTTTCACTTTTTATAAAATTACGTTGCGAGCGCCGCTGACGCAGACTGGTAACATAATCGACCATGGACTGAACCGGAACAATATCTTCGGGAATTGCCCGCCAATCAGAAATATCTCGAAAAAATTCAGGATTGACCTGTTTTTGGACAGACGTTTTCCGCAATGGCAGCGAACTTGCCCGGTGGATTTCATGGAGCAGAGAATAGTCGATCTCACGACTTGAAACCCGGCTGCCGGAGACCAGATCCGGTTCAGGGTCAGCCGCCTCCAGGCATGGTTTTACCTCTGAAAGTTGCGAGGAAATCGAGCCTAAACGTACGGCAACCAGCCCGACCT